>OMIV01000177.1 GCA_900299185.1 Planctomycetaceae bacterium | reverse complement strand
GGGCACAATCACCTGGGGCGAGTGTCCGCCGGGCACGCGCGGTGTGGCTGGCGCGGCTCTTGAATGCGGCACCTTGTCGGTGCCCTACGACTATGCCAATGACGACGGACGGTTCTTCACGCTGCACATTGTTCGCCGAGCAGCAGACGACCCGAGCGCACGTATCGGCTCGATGCTCGTGAACCCCGGCGGTCCGGGCTTCGGTGGCACGACGATTGCAATCGACGCTGAGTGGTACGTCAGTGAGGAACTCCGCCGGCGCTTTGACATCGTCGGGTGGGATCCTCGTGGCACCGGACTCTCTACACCTGCCGTTGACTGCATCGACGATTACGACCGGTACTTCGGCATCGACTCGCCCCCAAATGACGCCGCCGCCAAACAAGAGATGGTGCGCATGACCCAGGAATTCGTCGACGCCTGTGTGGAGCGAAGCGGTGACATTCTTCCGTACATCTCCACTGAGGCTTCAGCGCGTGACATGGATTCGATTCGTGCCGCACTAGGTGAGGAACGAATCACGTACTTCGGGTTTTCCTATGGCTCCGAACTCGGTGCCACGTGGGTGACGCTCTTCCCCGACACGGTGCGTGCTGCAGTCTTCGATGGTGCGTCTGATCCGAATGCAAGTGGCTTCGATCAAGCGATTGCTCAGCTCAAGGGTTTCGAGCAACAGCTGAATGCGTTCTTTGCCGACTGCGCCAAGCGCACGACGTGCTTGATTTATAACGACGGGAATCCTGCTGCGCTCTTTGACAAGTTGGTGCAGGACATCGATGACACACCGCTTGCGGGTGCGCCCGGTCGTACCCCAGTGACCCAGGGAGTGTTCTATACGGCAGTGATCCAAGCGATGTACAGCAATACGCTCTGGCCGCAACTCGAAGTTGCGCTTGCTGACGCGACGATGGGTGATGGCGCAGCACTCACCGGCTTGTACGACGACTATTACCAACGACAATTTGACGGCACCTACGGCAACGAGCTCGAGGCGTTTCTCGCCATCTCTTGCCTCGATGACGCAGAGGGATCATCGGTGGCCGACGTTGATGCGGACGTGCCGAAGTTCGTTGCGGCGGCCCCTCGGCTTGGTGCGAATTATGGATACGGCTACGCCTGTGCGCTGTGGCCGACGCGGGTCGCCACACGAATAAAAGTAAGCGGTAAGGGGGCAGGGCCGATCGTCGTAATTGGTACCACGGGTGACGCTGCAACACCGCTGGAGAGCACCCGCCGTGCCGCCAAGAATCTCGAACAGGGAGTGCTCATCATCGTGGAGGCAGACCGCCACACGGGTTACGGCCTCAACGCGTGCGTCGTCGAGCAGGTTGACACCTATCTCACTGACCTCACGGTGCCCGACAACGAGACCTACTGCAAATAGTGGCGTCGCTCGCGAAAAAATTCTGCGAGCAGATTGCTGGATTCACTTGCCAAGATTCCATGTCGTACCACAGGAGTGTGGTTAAGGCGGGGGTCGGCGGCAAGGTTGTAGAGCGAACCCAGTGCGCCAGCCTTGAGATCTGGGGCCCCGAACACCACCGTTGCGATTCGGGAGTTGACAATGGCTCCGGCGCACATTGCGCACGGCTCCAACGTGACGACCAGTGTGCAGTCGGTGAGGCGCCAGGATCCGATTCGTTCTGCGGCAACGCGCAGGGCAAGCAGCTCGGCATGAGCAGTGGGGTCATTTCGTAGCTCGCGTTCATTGTGGGCGACAGCGATTACCTCGCCGTTGCGCACGACCACCGCGCCGACTGGAACATCGCCGTGTTGCATCGCTCGGTGCGCTTCGGCGAGCGCTATGCGCATCGCTGCCGTGTCGTGCATCCCACCACCGTAGGCGAGTTACAACAATCATCGTTAGTACGCTTAAGACGTGGCAACTCGCCAAGACGGTGCCCCGCAACATGAGGTGATGATCCTCGACTGCACATTGCGTGACGGCGGGTATTACAACGACTGGGACTACTCATTCGACCTAGTCAAGCGATACATCGACGCCATGGCTGCCGCAAGCATCGATGTCGTAGAACTTGGATTTCGCACATTACAGAGCGATCAATACCTTGGTGCCACCGCGTACACCACTGACTCGTTCATTGAACGCCTCAGCCCATCCACAAGCCTCCGTCTTGCTGTGATGTTGAACGCCAAAGAACTTGCGAACGCGCCTGATGCGCGAGTTGCGATTCGATCCAATTTTTCCCGCCGAGCAGTTTCGCAGGTTGAGCTCGTGCGCATCGCGGCGAACCTTGACGAGGTGGCGGTGCTCGGTGGTGCGATTGAAGAACTACACGAACTCGGCTATGTCGTCGCACTCAATCTGATGCAGATTTCTGAAATCCCGCTCGCCAAGGTGCGGTCCTTTGGACAACAGTCTGCAGAATTCGGTGTCACGTACAGCTACATCGCCGATTCCTTCGGATCGCTACGACCGCGGGATATCTCGCCAATCATGCGGGCGCTGGCTGACGGCTTCGGTGGTCCCGTTGGCTGCCACCTGCACGACAACATGTCGTACGCACTCGCCAACACGATGGAAGCAGTCGATGCGGGTGCGGTAATCGTGGACTCCACCGTGCAGGGTATGGGGCGCGGTCCGGGCAACGTACGCACTGAATACGTAGTGATGGAGCTATCACGTCGCGGTCAAACCAAGGCAAACGTCACACCACTCGTCAACCTCGTAGAACGTGACTTTGCCGAGATGAAAAAATCGTTTGGTTGGGGATCAAACCTCCACTATTTCAAGTCGGCGAATCTTGCCATTCATCCGACCTACGTCATGGAACTTACAAAAGATGAGCGATACTCGCCGTCAGAAATCGTCTCGGCACTAGATCGCCTCAACGAAAAAGGGGCGCGATCATTTGATGTTCGACGTCTGAGCGAGGCCGTACAGGGCGAGCCACTGGCGTTCAGCGGTGGTAACAACGTCGACAACTGGTGCACTGCTCGAGATGTGCTCATCGTGGCAAATGGGGCTGAAGCCCGTGCCAAACGGCAGGAAATCGAGATGTTCATTCGCCAACATCGACCATTCGTTCTCGGGCTGAACGCCCATCTGCCGATCGACCTGTCGCTTGTCGATGCTGTTGCCGTGTGCCATCCTGAGCGCGCTCTTCTTGATGCTTCGGCATTGGCGGCATTGGACTGCGAAGTCGTGGCACCCGGCGAGCTATTGCATGAACTGAAGATCACGGTCAAAAGGCACCGAGACGTGGGGATGCGAGTGAGCGGTGGATCCTTCACGCTGGAACAAACAGGTGTGGGAATCCCCGACCCGTTGGTCATCGGATACGCCCTCGCTCTTGTTGGATGTGGCGGCGCAAAGCGAGCCTTGATGGTTGGTGTAGATGGATACACCCTCGGCGATGCACGGCATGAAGCTCTGCAGCACACGTTGAAGATCTACGGTTCCTGGCCTGCAGCTGTAGAACTCACGTCATTGACACGAACCTCACTTGATATTCGACAGGGTTCGCTGTTTGCGCCCTGGTGATTCCAATCTCAAGATGAAATCGTTCATCGTCGTTATCCCTGCTCGATTTGCATCGACGAGGTTCCCAGGCAAGGCCCTGGCCGAACTCGAAGGGATGACCGTCTTACACCGGTGCTACCTGCAAGTAACTCAGGCTGTTCCTCCAACCGAAGTATTTGTTGCAACCGACGACGAGCGAATCGTTTCAGAGTGCACGACTCATGGAATGCAGTGGATTATGACAAGCGAGAGATGCCTAACGGGCACTGACCGAGTAGCTGAAGTCTCCGAGCAAATCCCGGCCGAGTGGTACGTCAATGTGCAGGGGGACGAGCCGTTCCTCGACCCAAGAGGTCTCACAAAAATCGTCGATACCGCGCTGGACTCTGGACAGGAGGTGGCCGTCGTCAATGCGTTTACGCCGATTCTGAGTGATGAAGAATTTCGCAGTCCAACAGTGCCAAAGGTTGTCGCAACTCCGACTGGCAAATTGCTCTACATCAGCCGAGCAGCGATTCCGACGGACAAAGCACAGGGCTTCCGTGGCGCCTCGCGTCAGGTTGGTCTATACGCGTTTCGTAGAGACGCATTGCAAAGATTCGCCGAAGTTCGGTCAAAGACCCCTCTTGAGTCATGCGAAGACATCGAAGTATTGCGATTTCTCGAACTTGGGTACGACGTTTCGATGGTGCAGGTCCCAACCGGAGGAATCGCAATTGATACGCCAGCTGATCTCGCCGCAGCCCACGAATTTCTCAAGCAGCGAAGGTGAGCACCCTCTCGAGCACACCCTTCCACTTTGGTAGGTCAGGCGTGAGATTAAAGAATCGTCCGACTTCCGGCTGTCGCAAAGGGAGTCGTTGAGCATTATCTAGCCAGTGCATTGCATCTTCGACTGTGGGGGCTAGATAGAAACTGTCATCGTTTTCGAGTGGACTTACATCGAACCCCCTCGGGTCTGCCAAAACGACAGTAGGTACTCCGAATAGGTAGCTGTCGAGAGGTGCGGCCGTGCCGCAAAGAAACGCTCCGGTGCACCATGTGAGGTCATCGTGGAGACTTCCAGAGCTCCATGCAATCTCAGAAATCTCAGTGACTTTGGTGCCGTCGCACTGGGGATGTTGACGCACACGTAGCTGCCATGTTGAGTAACGATGCTGCACAGCCGCGCAAAACGAGGTCATCTGACTGTGCGAGCGCTCGCAGTCAGCACCAAGAATGACCAGAATTCGTCCCGAATCTGGAACCCCTAAAGATTTAGGCGATACTGAACTCAGGTATTCATACCGTAAAGCTTCAACTGGCGTTAGCAAAACGGAGTGCCGCGTCAATTCTTCAATGTCGTGTCGACCATGAACCAAGATTTCCCTAGGCGGACACTCACGTAGTGCTGTGTGGGCTCGAAGATCCCAAGGCTTCATCACCGTATGCAGATATGGCAAGGTTCGAACCCCTCGACGCATGCATGCCTGCTCAAGCGAGGATTCCCAGCCTTGACCCTCAAAGGGATAGAGAACGACTCTCGGTGCTTCAGCTTGCTGTAGAGCCTTGTCGAAGAGCTCAACATACAGCGCGGATCTCATAGAAACAGTTCCGAAGAACGATTCCACAAGCGTTGGTGCCATGACTGTTACTAAGTCTCGGGCACGCGTCGTCACGATCAGGCTGAGCATTCGTCGAAGGCGTGGAAGTTTGGCTTGCAGGGTAAACCAGTCACGCAACGCTGAAAGCAGAACTCTTGGCGTCGCAAAGTCTGCGACCGCCACAGCTTCGGGGCTACGTTTGCGTGCAGGTCGATTTCCTTTTCGTGAAACTCGCACCACTGGGCGACTTTCCGATGCAAGCAATAACACGGAGAAGGAGATCCCGTTTCGTTCCAACACATCCGGCAGTGACCCGTAATATCGGGTCGCAAGCTTCCGTGCATCACTCAACGAGTGGCCGGCGGTCATGTAGACCACCAGGATGATGGCTCCACTCATTCTCGGACTCTGGCGTAGAGAGCTCTGTGCAAGATTCAGTAGCCAATACCCCATCGCTTTGCACCGTGCAACGCTCGCGACAAAGCCAGTTCTCGAAGTTGTCGCAGGGCGTGTGTTGGCTCCAACTGCTGCTCGGCGAAACAGAGTGAGAGCGTCAAGTGCTGGGGAAGTCCAGGTGCTGCTCTCGCGCAAACTCGATGTTGCCCAATAGTCGACTTTCTTGGTTCTTACGAACGTCCTAAAAACTGCGCCGACGTCGTGAAGAGTTGAGACATACTCGTCGATCTCGCGATGCCGATCCTGTTGAGAGCGACTCATGGCTTGGTAATCGTTTGTGAGAACATTCTGAGACCCTCGTCGAGAGGGGTTGTAGCTCGAATTCCAAGCACCTGACGCATTCGGGTGCTGTCAGAGTAGATCCCGAATTGATCGCCTGGTGTTCCCGTGGTGAATTCGACCGTAACTCCTGGTACCAATCTCGATATCTCGTGCAACACCTCGCGTACAGTCGTACGAACACCCGAACCAACATTGATGATTGAGACAGGAATTTGGTCAAGTGTGGTGCAGCGAAACCAAGCTTCGACCACATCATCGATGTACACGAAGTCGCGAAATCTTTCTGGGTCGCCCTTCACGATGATTCGTTGCGTTCGGTGTGCCTGTGCGAGATAAATGCTGATCATGCCTTGGCGAAGATTGTCAAGGTCTTGGCCCGGACCATACACATTGAACATTCGCAGTGAGACGGATGGCAGGTGGTGTGAGAACACGCGTAGGTATGACTCGCTCGCCAACTTTCCGATTCCGTAGCATGTGAGAGGCTCGGTGAGTGTGGCTTCGGAGATCGGAGCGTCCTGAACCTTTCCATAAACCGACATTGAACTCGCATATACGAACCTGGCAACACGAACCTGTCGTGCATAGTCGACGAGTCGCAAAGTCGAGACGGTATTTTTTTCGAGGTCACCCACGGGATCATCAAAACTGATCTCTCCCGACGATTGCCCGGCTAAGTGGAGCACGGCAAGGGCTTTCGTCGGCAGACGTCTCATGCTGTCACCGAGGGCAAGATCGGCCTCTATCAAATCCACTTCTGTTGGAATCTGCGATCGACGACCAGATGAGAGATCGTCAACGCCTGCAACTCTGAAGCCCTCGGCGACGAGCCGACGAGCCACCGCCGCGCCAATGAACCCTGCAACACCCGTAACGACCACGAGTTCACTGCGATCTGTCGGACTCATCGCCTCGGTTTCCTCATGACATGTGGCGGAAGGGGTGGGATTTGAACCCACGGTAGGCATAAACCCACAACGGTTTTCGAGACCGTCCCATTCGGCCGCTCTGGCACCCTTCCGTCTCGCAACGCTATCTGTGTTTCCTATTCGCCGCCGCGGTCGGTACTTCTACTCTGCCGTTGTCTCAGTGAACAGAAATTTGTCTTCGGATCACGTTCAGCAACAATGAGCAAATCTCTCAGTGCGAAACGGGATGAGCACAATGAGATCCCGCTTCTCTACTAAATAATATTCCCAAACCAGATTCCGCCAAGGGACCTCATAGAACATCTTTCACAGGAGCTTCCAATCAGACCGCCACAAGTCGTTATCAAGATGTGCGCTCCACGAATATCCTCAAATGCCGCGCGCACAAGTTATTTGTGATCAGTTTCCTAAGCCGACCGCACCTATTTACACGAGGGCGTAAAGGCGCGAGTGTCGCCTAGGGGTTCAGTCTGAATTCCGGCGAAAGACTGACAGAATTTCCAAAATTGCAGTAGGAACAATACCCGAGTCGCATTCTGGAATCCCGAGGGCGGCGATTCGAACGCTCGTGCGCTTTCAGTCTGCCGTTGCACTCTGTGATTAATCTGAAACCAAGTTTCATTGAGCTTCTTTCGGCTCAGAGGACATCTAAAGGTGGAACATTGAAATATCATCTCCGTAGCACCATGTTTGCCAAAGTGCGGAGTTTCGAAGGTCGAAGGAAAATATTAACCAACAGAGATCGTCTCGTTGAGTTATTCGGAAGTGAACCTAGGCGCAAATCATGCCAAGAGAACTGATTCTTTATGAAACCTCCGGATGCCCCAAGACGAAATTGTGCTTCATAATCACGTCGAAAATGGCGATCAAAAAAATCCAAATCTGCCTGGATGACTTGAGTATCTGCAGAATCAACAGTGGGGAGTTTGGCGCTAGCTAACGCACGTAAACGGGGAGGAATTAGTCGTCCGTGCTGTGCGTAACGGCGAAAGACTGCGTACTCACTTCTCGGGGATCGCGGCAAGTAAAACGCTGTTCCGCCTGCTACAGCGTCAGCTTCTTCGGGTAAGTAGATGACCAAAGCTAAGACCTTGTCAGCATTATCAGTGTGCGGCGAGAGAACATGATTTGGATTACGTAAGGAGAATTGAATTTCTCCGTAATATCTCTCTAATCTGAGTGCGTACCAAGGAATGAGTCTCCTTAGAGGCCAGGGATACCGAGCAAGAATTTCTTCGCGGAAACACTGGAGGACATCTTCAATAAAAATTCGCGAGGCGAACCACTCTGCTACCTGACTCCAAAGCTCACTGCCTACAAGAATTCGTTGAAACTGGTCGGGATTACTCCGGCTACTTATTGATGCATGACTCTTCTCCGCCGTTATCTGCCCTCGCAGCAACTCGTCTGGGAAATCAGCCAGAAGTGACCTAGCTTCTGACTCAGGCAATAATGACTCACAGTAGAAATATGTAAACCGCGCGTTGCGGCGAAACGTCACTCGCTCAGAAATTAGGGGATTTGAGAACACAATAGGTGAGGCTACTTGTGGCGGAGGGGGTGGGAT
>OMIV01000176.1 GCA_900299185.1 Planctomycetaceae bacterium | reverse complement strand
CTTCGTCGTCGGCAAGATTCACGTTTGCCGACAACTGCTCTGCGACCAGTGACTTCAACCAGTCTGCCTCGTTCAGCTCGTCCAGCCTCAGACGTGCGGAGCGAACTTGCCGTGCCAAACGCCGGATGAGATTGGCAACGCCAGTTGAAACGCTGTCGAGGCTGGAGTCGCCTTTCCAGTTCGTGGGCAACACCACAATGGGAATTCGATGGCCGAAGCCTGTGAGAAACTGAGCACGATTATCAATCTCGCCATCTTCGTCCGCGATCAACGTAAGCTGATTGACGACGTAGTCAGCGTAATCCTGGTACTGGTCGCGTAGTCGGCACGCCAACTCGCTCAGCAACATGGGATGACCGCACTCAGTCACAACATGACCTACCCATCCACGCTTTCCGCGAGCGGGATTTCCCAATGATTCATGGTCCCAGCGCAGTCGCCGTCGCCGCATCGAGCGGATCAAACCATCACTCGTCTTTACGAGCATGTCGGCCAGTACGTGCGGAGTCACCGAATCGGCGAGGCGCAGATGGAAATGCTCTCCGACAATCTCATTGGCAAAGCGGTGGACACCCCATGACGTCGCATCTGCAATGCCCCGGTGGCTGAGTCCGTCAACGATCAGCTGTGCCAATGCGGCAATGGAGAGTTTCCGCTCCCCTTCGGGATTGGATTTTTCTTCAGGAACAAGGCGGATCATCCATTTACCATCGACTCGTTCAAATCCACATCCTTCCGCTGGCATCAATAAATGATGGTCCCCGCACTCCACAAACCTCGGATCGCGGCGAATTCGTCCCCAAAGGCTGCGTTCATTATCTGCGCTGAGATCGCGAGTCAGATGACTGGCTGATACGCCAGGATCATTCTGGACCCTGTCGAACAAGACCAGCTCCTCAAGCCGAACGGGTGTGCGTTGCTGCGAGAGTGTGTAAAGAATGCGGTCAATCTCTGTGCGACTGAACCACTGTGCCGGACGGCCGTCCATCTGGAGACTCAGTGACTGCGACCTAACGGCGTCTAGCACCGCATCCGGGGCGAACATCGGCAGGCGACTGCGGCTCCAGTCCATGATCTGCTCGCTTGTCATGGGTGTGAGCTTGAGTCTTGCCGCCTCTTCCCAGGCAGTGGACACCTCATTCGAAGTCAGGAGCGGAGCGATTTCGGACTCGAAACAGAGCTTCGCGATTCGACGCACGACCCTTGCCTGAGGCTCTGCTCCCGGAACGGTCGATAGCTGGCCATAGAGCGCGTCGAGAAGATAACGCCCCTGTGGGAATCTCATTCGCAAGACACGAGGCCCCCACTGTTCCAACTGCCGGATTCGTTCTCGCGTGATCCCATGAAATGCCGCAAGCTCTTCCAGCGTTGACCTGGTTGGCGAATCGTCCAATTGAAGACGATGAACGGCAATCTGCGACTCGCGCTCAGTCAAGTCATGGCGGAGCTGATATGCCAAAGGGCGAACCAGCTGGGATGCCAGATCAGCAATGTCTGGAACGAGTCGAGCCTCCAATACCTGTTCAATCCACTCTTGAGCGCTTCGCAACGGCCCCGGAATGAACTTGAGACAAATGCTTGACTCGAACTTGATGGACACCAACTCGGCACCCAGGTTGCGAACGGCCGAGATAACCGACTCAACCCTCTTGGGGCCAACGCCCGGAATCATCACGAGGGCGGAAAGTGGCGATGTCGTAAATTGAGAAAGAGGCTGGTCCCAAAGGCCAGTAGAGAGATCGAGTAGGCACTCAGCAACCGTGCCGAGCTTCAGCCTGTGAAGTCCGGCTTCGTGAATCGCATGGGTCCATGCACGCCAGGACTTCTCGTCAACGTGGAGTTCTCTCGGAGCTGGGTTGGTGCGGGGCCGCAAGGCTGTTTCATCTGTGTCACAGCCCTCGTCCTGCGCTGCTTCCGACGATTGAACCGATCTCACGGCACGGCCGAGCATTCTCAACAGGCACTCGACACGATCCTGGCCCACCCAGCTCCCGGCCAATCGTTCGAAAGGCATCTCAAGAACTTCTCGAACAGAGTTTCCAAGAAACTTTGTCGGAGGTGCGGAGTCCTCAGGTTCGAGGAATTCCCTCAGTTCCTGATTCAGAGACGGGTGAACGCCCTGAGACTGAAGCACCTGCCGTAGTGATTCGAAGTGTGCTCGCAGCGATGGATCATTCGCGCACGTGACCGGCTCCGGACCTGAATCTTCGGCGACGACTTCGTGTGTGGACTGAATGTTCCCTGTTGACTCTGACGCGAGAGAACCGACCTGGGCGGGTTCGTCGTCTTGAAATGCGGGTGCGATGTGAATGGATGTGCCATAAGCGACTGAGTCTCCTTCAGGGGGTACAGACGCAGTCGCGCTTGCCATCTGGCTGTCAGTGACGCCCGCCTCGTCAGCGATCCGTTCCAGGAGACGAATCAGATCGTCAATCGCCCATGAGCCAGCCGCGTAATACGACGTGACATCGCTGTAGGACAGAGCGGCCACGTGGCCAAATTCCAGCTCCCGCAGCAATCTCGGGACGTAGCAATAAAAGGACTCACCGAGAGATGCGAGTGTCCGACCAGAGAGGGCGAAACCTACACCCGAGCGCGTGATGCGCCGCAGGGCGGATTCAAACTCGGCTTTCTGATTTTCCGACTTCATCGGCCCGCTCTTGTTGGTTTAGATGGTGAGTTACGCAATGGGTGAGAGTGTTTGCAGTTGGTTTCCGGCGGGAGATTCACGCGGGACACAGTGTTCGCGTTTGCCTTGTTGGTCACCACATTCTTCGCGTCCCCACGATCTTTACGGGACCATCCGCGTCTCGTGCGAAGGATGTCGAATCAGACTGGTATTCCTTCCATCGCTCCGTTCGCAGGGTAGCTTCGAGGATGTAGACGTCCGTCGTTTGACCGTCAGCACCACGGTCAAGCCCTCCCTCGAAGGCAAGCCCACCTCTCTCGGTGAGAACGTATCGTCGATGGAAGCGCTCTCCGCCCGGAGTAAGAGTCCACCGAATCACCGAAACTATGATCCCTGTGGGAATCAGTCCGGGAAGATCTGTCTTGCAATCACTCCAGAAAGTGGCTGACGAACGAGGGTGAATCACACAGTGCAGCTCGATTCGAGCTGGTGTTGAACTCCGCTTTGCGAGTGGAGTCAACATCGCTCTCAAGCTGCTTTGGAAGGTCGGGTCGCATGGATCGAAATAGGGATCGATCAAAAGGATGTGCTTGGATATCTGAATCAAGGGTGTTGCCACCCGAGCGAACTCAGCGGGCTTTCGTTCAATCTTGTCCTGCCGTTTTACGTGCCACAGGGGAGTCGCCTCATCGACATCATCCGCAACGAGGACAGCGGAATGTGATCGCGGATTTGTCGTCGCGACGATGGCGCGAAAGGGGTTGCGGTTACTGTCTTGCACTGTCTCCGCATTCTCCAACCAGTCCGCGCTAACGTAAGGGCGATCTGCATCGCTCGCCAGAATCTTGTCGGACAAAGATTCAAGCAGGATGCCATAGCGCTTTCGCTCAACGGGTTTCAGCTGTCTTGCCCACATCTTGTAAACAAGGCTGCTCCAGTGCTTGGGAAACTCCGCAATCAGTCGCCCCTTATGGACGTCAAACTGTTCGAGGAAATACCGAATACTCTCTGGCTTCGAGAGGACTTCGGGCTCTAAGGCGAATTCGAAGATCATCCGAAAAGCTCCTCTGCTCGTTCATCAAAGAAGCCTTTCGGCCAGTCATCCAGGAACTCACCTGTTTCGTCGATTCGCAATCTCTGACATTTCACACCATTGAGTGTCCGCTCGACGTAGTAGACCGCGATTTCATTCGGCAACAGCCCATTGACGCCGTCCGGAAGCTCCTTGTCAGTCGTCTGTCGGATGCGTTTCAGCATCCGCAGCATCAAGTGTTCGCCGTGAGTTTCAAGAATGAACCGGCAGTGCTTTTGGTGGATCGTCTCGACGAACAAATCTCCGAGACCGACTTCGACAGACGGGTGATTGTGCAACTCCGGCTGCTCGATCAGCGTGATGCCGGGATGCTGATCCCTGTCTCTTATACACATCTCCG
>OMIV01000175.1 GCA_900299185.1 Planctomycetaceae bacterium | reverse complement strand
GTTGCGATCTATGGCCGCCACGATGACTCACTCACAGGAACAAACATTGGATGCCCCCCTGCTCCGTTCCGACTTTCAGCGTCTCGGGCTTTGTGCGGTCGTCGTAGAAAGCATCGCGATCGGTCAATGTCGGGACGACGTCTCGAATAAAGCGGTTGACGTTGTCCGTAAGCAACTGGAACTCAGCGGCGGGAAGAAAGTTGCGAATGACAACAAAGCCATCGCGCTGAAAGTCGGAACGGAGCAGGGGGGCATCCAATGTTTGTTCCTGTGAGTGAGTCATCGTGGCGGCCATAGATCGCAACTTAGAGATAGTCGGAGAATTGCTTTCCAGATTCGTCGCAGGGATGCCGTCGTTCTATTTTTTGCGACGCTCAATGAGGCAGTTTTCCTCAACGGTTCCAAATCAGAACAAGTCTTACACAGAGACGCAGAGAACGCGGGAGAAAACCAGATTCAGCAACTCTTCAACTCTGCGACCTCAGTGCCTCTGCGAGAAACCTCATCTTTTCGTGCTGCTGCGGCTGTGATGGTGCCTACGGGAAACCCAATTGGGAAGTTGTTCCTCGACGGTCCCTTACTTTGCCGACAGCTTCACTAAGAAGATGTCGTTGCTGCCGCGATGCGGAAGCGAGTGATTGCCGAACTTGGCCGCACCGCTGCATGCCCCGGACAGATAGAGATGACCGGCGTGGTCTGCGACGATCGTGTAGGCATGGTCGGTGCGATCGCTGCCGCCTTGTGCGAACCATTGCTGCTGGCCGGTTCGGTCATACTTGATGATGTGAATGTCGGATGCGGGGCCGTTGCTGGTTTGCACCGTTCCATCGAAGTCGACAGCTCCTGTGAATGAGCCTGTGGTGAAACTATTACCGTGACCGTCGGTGGTGACTCCCAGTCCGTAATCAATGCCCGGACCGCCTGCCGTCTTGGTCCAAAGTCGTCGCCCTTGTGGATCGAAGCATGTGAGCAGCAAGTCGTGTTGTCCTTGGTTGGCAACCTTGCGATCAGCCAACTTGAGTTCGCTCTTAAACATGCCGGAAGCCCAGACATTGCCGGCTCGATCGGCAACGAGTTCATGAATCATGGCTGCCGAACTGCCGTGACCCGCATGCAGCCAGACGACCTTGCCAGCCGCATCGAACTTCGCAACGAGCACGTCTTGCCCGGCTGCGTTCTTGATCGATTGGTCGCCGAGCGAACTCTCTCCACTGGCGTAGCCGCCGACATAAGTATTCCCTTGATGATCGACGGAAACCGCATGGCCGGAGCTAGAGCCTGCTCCCTCCGCGGATCGACTCCACTGCGACTTCCCGTCGGCATTCAGAGAGACGCAAAACACATGCGATGGCCCCGCGTGACCGAGCTTCTCGCCCGCGAAGGTTCCTTCGCCAACCACCGCGCCGGTGACAAATACGTGCCCGAGTTCATCGGCAGCGATGCCATGTCCGTAGTCGTAACCAGCTCCGCCGCCACTGCTGATCCACTGCAGCTTGCCAGCAGTGTCGTACTTCGCCACGAAGAGGTCGTAGTCGCCAAGCGTCTTGAGGGTGTGCTGGTCGAACTTGGCTTCGGCACTTTGGTAATGGCCAGTGACATAACTATTACCTGCGGCGTCGGTCGTGATGGCGTAGCCGCGATCAATCAAGTCGCCTCCACCACTGCGAACCCAGAGCCATTTGCCGTGTGGATCAACTTTGGCGATGAAGAAGTCCATCGAACCGACGGCGGTCAGCGAGTGTTCGCCGAAGGTCGCGGTGCCGGTGAATTCTCCCGTCAGCAGCACATTGCCTTCTCGATCGACAGCGATCCCGCGCGTCTTGTCATGCAACGAACCGCCTGCTGCGATGGCCCATTCGAACGTCGGCGCTTTGACTGGTTCTGCGGCAGCGAGCACGTTGCTTAGAACCAGACCGCTCAGGGCGCAAATGGCTGTCGTTAGATTTCGCATCTCGATCTTTCTGACGTGGGCAGTGGCTAAGTTTCCGAGACTGATACGGCCATCGTGAGCGAAGCCTGCGAGAGTGCAACTGACTGGAGTGATGCTCATCGAGATCGCACCGAGATCGCGTCGCGAATCATGGCGGCTCGAAGTGTCACCGATATCATCCGACCGTGAAGCGTTGTGTTCTGCGATGCCATGTTTCGATGCTCTTTAATCACCAGGGAGATGAGTCTGATGAAGTTACCTCGCATGTTGTGGCTGGCTGTTTGGGGATGCTTGTTAGCCGTGAGTGTTGCTGACGCGGCGGACAAGTCGCGAGTCCTGTATCTCACTCAGAGCAAGGGCTTTAAGCATGGCTCTGTGAATCGCGAGCCCAAAGACAAACCCAAGCTGGAGCTGTCGGCCTCAGAAGTGGCGATGAAGCAACTGGGGCAGCAGACCGGGCTCTTCGATGTCGATTGCACTCAAGACACCGCCGCTGATTTCACCATCGAGAACTTGAAGAAGTACGACATCGTGATGTTCTACACGACGGGCGATCTGGGCATCTCGGAAGAGACTCGCAACTACTTCGTCAACGATTGGCTGAAGCAGAAGGGGCATGGTTGGATTGGCTTCCATTCAGCCGCCGACACCTATCGCAGTGAGAACCCCAAAGATAAGTGGTACTGGGATCTGTGCGGTGGAACGTTCAAAGGTCATCCCTGGGGCTCGGGCGAGCTGGTGACGATCAGCGTTCACGACACTCAGCACGCGGCGATGAAGCCGTTTGGTGACGAGTTCCAGATCAAGGACGAGATCTACTGGTACGCTCATTGGGTGCCGGAGAACGTGCATGTCTTGATGAGCCTCAACATCGAGAAGTGCAAGACGAAGGGCCAGAAGGTCAAAATGAAGGACGGCGACAAAGAGATCGAAACTGTGAAGGCCGAGCACGTGCCCGTCGCTTGGTGTCGCTCGTGGGGCGACGGCAAAGTGTTCTTCAACAACCTCGGTCACAATGAAGCGACGTGGACCGACAAACGATTCTTAGAGTCGACAACCGCCGCGATCCATTGGATCCGCAACGAAGCCGCCGGTGACTCGACGCCGAATCCCGAAGTCTCGAAAGCTCAGCAAGCCAAAGCTCTGAAAGACGCCGGCGTCGCTCAGTAACGAAGCCGTCGCCGAACGTGGTCCCGACGTCATTGCCGCGAGGCCACGTTCGTTGGCTCCCATGTTGGGAAACAAGCGACTGTTCGTCCCCAAGCTTGGCCTGGGGACGAACGCCTCGGCTGGCCTCGTGCTCGGAATCGATTCGCTACTTCTGGACCGGTATGTCCTGCTTCGACGAGGCCGACTGACGGTATTGCTCGATCAACTTCTGGATGTGAACGGCAGGGATCACGATGGCGGTGTTTGAGGAGTTCTTCATCGCCGCCGAAATGTAAGGCGGGCCTACGATCAGCCCTTGTAGTTCGTTGTCTTCAGCCACAACCTTGTCGCCGAAGTCGATCGATACGCCTTCTTTTCGGGACTTGATGTGGAAGGCATCGTCGCCTTTTAGCGGCTCGGGATAAGTCAGACTGGTTGAGCTGACGATGCAGTCCGAGTGATTCCCGCCTTCAAAGCATCGCATCAGTTCGTTGAGCTTCGGCAACTCAGTACGGCACTTGACCCATTGCCGCAGCGGGCCACCCAGCTTCAGCAGCGTGAGGCCGTGTGCCTCATCGGTGCCGACAATCTGAACGGGCCAGTCTCGACCACCGTAGTTTTTAATGGGCGCGTTGGAATCGAGCTTGCTGGCGGCAATCGCGATCACGACGAGTCCATCAGGACCGACACAAGTCCCCGCGATTCTCTTGGATTCGATCGCCTCACCTCGCCGCACTTGGACGTCAAACCGATACCACTCCCACTCGCTCGGAGCAGTCGGGGTCAAGCAATCTTCATTGTCGCCATAGTCGAGATGCATATTCTCGCGACGTCCAGAAAGCCCGCCCTTCAAAACGAGGCATTCAGCGTTGGCTGACGACGATCGCTTCTGGGCGGCGTTCGAACTCGCGACGGCTTGATCGAGCGTCTCGAAGAACTCGCCGTTGAATGTGACGATGAGGTCGCCAGCTTGCAGATCGTCATTCGATTCGGTGATGCGCACCGCCGCCTTAAACGGCACATCGAGTCCTGCCAGCGACACGAATTCCACTTGAGTTTGCAATGCCGTTTCGAGCCATGCGAGGGCGAACGCGCGGTGATAGCTCGGCTGGAGACCATTCCGCTTGGTCTCCGGCGGTAGAGTGTCGTCTTCTCCAAACGTCATCTCACCGAAGTCCGCGAACACCGTCTGATACTTCTCAATGCGAGCTAAGACTTTCGCCAACGTGCGCGGTGAATTGCGATGCGCTGTCATCGCCGCGCGGACTTCCACTTCGGTTGCTTCGCCGCGAGCCAACTTCTCGGCCATCACCGTGACTCGACTTTCGAGGGCCTTCGCCGTGAGTTCTGCAAGCTGGTACTCGGTGTTGAGTTCCTCAAAGGCCGCCTCGATCACTTTGAGTTGCGGCGTAGATGCGGCTCTGGCTTGTGCCAGTTCCTGCATCGCTTGCTGCATCTCTTTGAGGTTCGAGCGGTCCTTGAAGAACGTCGGTTCGAGATCACGCACACGCTGCCGCGCCACCTCGATTTGATCCTGAAATGGCTTCAGTTTGGCTTTGAGTTCTTCGGGAGTTGGCAGCGGGGATGGCTGCTGAGTCGGATCAATTGGCTCAGTCTTTTTTGACGCCGTGCCTTCCGCTTCTGCTTTCAGTCTTGATGCGGCCTTGGAAGTCGACATGTCAGAAGTGTTCCACTTCAACGCCTCGCCTTCGATTAGCTCGGTCGCGCGGCGCTGGATGATCTTCTCACGC
This sequence comes from Planctomycetaceae bacterium, assembly GCA_900299185.1. GTDB lineage: Bacteria > Planctomycetota > Planctomycetia > Planctomycetales > Planctomycetaceae > AM-0621. Next base: position 3,663 of record OMIV01000175.1, on the reverse strand, counting down.
AGCGTCTTGCGTTGAGCGATCTGGCGTTCGAGCTGACTGAGCTTGCTCTGTAACTCCTTCACTTGGAGTTCTTCGAGCTGCTGCTTCAAGTCGAACGCGGTGCTCAGCAGCGCCTTGAGTTTGCGTTGATGCTCGGCAATAGCTTTCAAGTTCGCGCCGTTCTCTCCATCCGCTTGCAGTTGTCGAATCGCTTCGGCCTCAGTCGCAGCGGCGGACTCTTGAGCAGTGAGTTGTTCGACAAGTGGCTTCGCCGCAACGGACTCGGAAAGCACTCCCATCACGGATCCATTGCGAGGCAACGTCGTCGCCGCAGTTGGCATTGGCCGCTCAGCGAAGGCCGTTGATTGAGTCACCTTGAATGATGGCTGTTGAGGTTCGTGAAACACTTGGCCGAGGACATCGCCCAGTTGCGCGAGCACTGGCGGAGGGGCCTCGATCATCAGCCGTTTGCCTTCTTCAAACTCAATGACTTTGACGCCTCGATCTGCAAACCGCTCCACCAATAGTTTGGCTAACGGACTTGCTGGTTGCAGATTGATTCGAACCGGCTGCATGAAATCGGTGGGAGCAGATTGTGGATTGAATGAGCCCATGCCCGACTGGATCAGCAGCTCGATGGGTGAAGACTTCTTGACGTCCACAACGGGCGGTACTGACTGACGAGAATTGGATGGCTTGTCTTGAGGTGCAGTGGTCGAGTCACTCGGCTCAACGCGACGCAGCTCTTGTCTGACGGCCCGCGCCACAGCCTCTTCATCAATGCCGAGCTGTTCTGCGAGTTGCAGCTTGTCATTGTGGTCCAACTCCGCTTGCATGCTCAGCAACTTGCCATCGGCAGAGAGTTCGAACGTCACGTCTCCCTTCGACACTGCCTCGCTGGCGACCAACTGAAATTTTCGAGTACCGGGCAACCACTTCACCCACATCTTGGGTGATCGAGTCCCTCCTTTTTCCGTGAATTCGAAAACGTTGCCCGACTCGCGACTACGGCTGACTTCAAACGTCACCAAGTTCCCCGTGATGTCGCGCAATGGTCCGCGTCCCGGCAACTGCATGCGAAACGCGTAACTCCACACGCCAGTGATGTCTGGCATCGTGAACAACAACGCTGTCTCGGACTTGCTGACTGTCTTCAGCACTGCTTGTTCGGCTGCGTTTAATTGGTCGACCGTGATCCGCACCCACGTTTGATTGAGGAGCTTCTGCATCTCTTCTGTTGAGATCCTGCCTTCTGCAGCGAGCTTCCTGACCTCGTCGGTATCGACCTTTGAAGTTGTCGAGAGCCGCAACTTGTTCGCTGCGACTACTTCGAGCGTTGCGCCGCTGGGAGCGTTCGTGTCTTCGCTGAGCATGTCGAACTTTTGGGACCCAGCAGACCACTTCAGTCGCGTCGGCTTTGCATTCGCATCGGCCAGTCGTTGCGGATCTGTCCCCGGCAGACTGATGACTGTGATGTCCCTGATCTGATAGTCGACTCCGAGTTCCGACGATGCCTCAATGAAATACTTCTGTTGGAACGAGACGGTCGCTTTGAGCTTGGTTTTCTTGCCCTTCTTGTCGGTCGTCGACAGCGGCAGATCGGGCGTCTCGAAGGCCCATAGTCCGGCGATGTCGGGCATCTTCGCGCCAGCCGCCGGCATCGGAGGACCTGCGACGGGTTCATCGTTGTTGGCGACAACGAACGCGGCCTTGATGAGCTGCGGTGCAACTTTCATGGGCGTGACGAAGAGCCTCTTGGAAGACCCCGCGTGTTGGACACCGTAGGGAATGCCGATTGGCTCACCGTTTTCCGACACGATCAGACTGCCTCCTTCTCCATCAGGCAGTTGGATATCGGCCAGAATTTCTGGCTGGTTCTCTTTCGAGCGATGCGACTCATTGACGACTCGTCCGGGCACAAGCTCCTTTGTTGCCGGTGAATTGATGAGATAGATCAGATCGCCTTTCTGCGGCTCACGAATCTTGTCGAGCGACACCGCAGGCAGTGATTGCGGACTATTGATCTTCAGCACCATCAGATGGACCGCTTCATCAATCGCAACGACCTTCCCATCGAACTCTTTGAGATCCCTCATTCGCACTCGATACCGGTCCCCAGTCTGCGAGATCCCGTTACTCGTCAACACATAGCCCCGAGGATCAACCACGACTCCGGCACGAAAATTGGGATTCGGAGTTGGCAATCCAGTCGAGGGGTCAATGCGCGTCATCGTGACGATCGAAGGTCTGAGCTTCGCAATCTGCTCTGACACTTTGGTCTCGGCGTCAGCTTGCGGTTTGTCTTGAGCCGAGACCGCTTCGATCCCGCTCAACAGACCGCCGACGAGCGTCAGCAGACACAGCAGCGAGGTTTGCCAACTCAGCTTGCTTGGTAGTTTGAATTGCATGGTCGTCCTTTCGAGACGGTAATTCGATAAGTCGCAACCTTCACCTTGTCGTGCGGCGTTTCAACGCCGCTTTGAGCGGTACTCCGCTCCTTCCGATGTACGTGCTCCGACAAATACGGCTTTGCTGGAAGCATCCCTTATCCGTGTGCGAGCCCGATGGGCTCATGACCTTCGCACACGGATCGACATCACACGGATGAAATGCGGGCTGCCGATTTTCATCTCTGTCTGGTGAGCTCAACTGAGTTAGAGAGTCGCATCAGCAATCTGAAGGAGCGGAGTACCGCTCAAAGCGGAGATGAATCTCCGCACTACAAAGTGAAGATGTCGGTTTCATTCCAGATCGCGTTTCGTTGTCGCTTCGAGTTCTTCGATCTCAGCGGCGACATCGTTCAGGTCGGCTTGAGTCGCATCCCAATCGAGGGCTGGGTCGAGCGTGCTTGGCTCAGGAGTGGACTCAGTCGAAGACGCGCTGCTCGGTGTCACGTGGCTTGGCGGCGGATGAGTTCGCGGTCGGTTCCAAGCCATGCTCGTCGCAATGACGGCGACCAGAGCGAGCGAGGCGATGATCAGTCGCGTCGTAGGTTGGGATTCCATCCCGACCCTGCTTTCGACTTCCGACTCGATTCGATCTGAAGAAGAAGAGGTCGGGACGGATTCCCAACCTACGTTGGGCAGCGCGATCATCGTCGGCTGCTGCACGTGAGCGAGGCATTGCTCAAGCAAGCTCGCCACTTCCTGAGTCGTCGCGAATCGATCCTCCGGCGACTTCGACAGCAGCTTCATCACGATCGCGTCGAGCCACTCGGGAACATCAGCGTTGATCTCGCGAATCGAACGCGGTTCGGTTTCTCGAATGCGACGCAGCACGCCGAAGGTTGTTTCCGCTCGAAACGGCGGTCGTCCGGTACACATCGCATACAGCACGCTGCCGAGACTGAAGAGGTCCGAACGATGATCGACGGGGGCTCCATTCGCTTGCTCGGGCGACATGTATTGCGGAGTACCCGGATGAAAGCCGGTGTGAGTCACGCTCGCATCGTCGGCTGCTCGGGCGAGTCCGAAGTCGGTGATCAAAGCGCGTTCGACGCTTTGCTCTAACAGGATGTTCGAAGGCTTGATGTCGCGATGCACGAGCCCTTGCTGATGCGCCGCCGCCAAACCGGAAGCGACCTGCCGACCGATCCGTAAGAGTTCGCACAGTTCGAGCGGCCCCTGACGATCCAGCCGCGCTTGCAACGATTCGCCCGCGATGAATTGCATCACGAGGAAAGGC
>OMIV01000174.1 GCA_900299185.1 Planctomycetaceae bacterium | reverse complement strand
TCAGCATCTGACGATCGGCTCCGGCGCGGGATCAAACGGCGGAACGGCGGTCAGTGCCGCACTCCAAACTCCCCTCGCCCCTCGGGGGAGAGGGGCTGGGGGTGAGGGGCGATTGCAATCCGGGCCGGTCCTTTGTTGTCCCTCACCCCCGCGCCCTCTTCCCAGAGGGGCGAGGGGAGTTTGGAGTGCGGCACTGACCACCGTTCCGCCGTTTGATCCCGCGCCGGGGCCGATCGTCAGATGCTGATCGGCGATCGCGATGAAGTCCGCTTCGTGCTCAATCACAACGACGGTGTTGCCCGCGCTCTTCAATCGCTGGATGCCGCGAATCACCGGAGCGAAGTCGCGGGGATGCAGACCCGCAGATGGCTCGTCCAACACGAACAACGTGTTGACCAAGCGCGACGCCAGGACGCTCGATAGCGCCACACGCTGAGCTTCACCATGAGCTAACGAATCCAACGTGCGACCAAGACTCAGATAGCCCAATCCCAAATCGACTAACTGTTCCAGCCGCGCGAGCAGCTCGGGAATCAAATGCTTCGCGACAACTTTGTGCTCGTCGACAAGTTGCTCCGACCACGCTCGCAGTTGCTCGAGGACCGACTGAATGGGATCGCTCAGTAAGTCACTGAGCGAGAACCGCTGAGCCGCCTCTACAGCAGCGTCTCTCGGAAGCTGCACCGCGCGAGCTTCTTCTCTCAGTCCCGTTCCGGCACAGGTCGAGCAATCAATGACATCACACCATTGCCCGAGATATCGAGCGATCGACGGCAAGTGATCGCGCCGCTTCAGGCGTCTCAGAAAGCCACGCAGGCCATCGAAGTCCGAGTCAGGATCGCCGTTGAGCAACTTGAACTGCTCGCCATCAGAAAGCTTCTGAAACGCCTTCTTCAGCGAGATCTTGGACCGCTCAGCGAACTCCATCAGCCGCCGTCGCTCATGCCGCCAACGAGCATCGGTCAACAGCGCGAAAGCATCATGCTCGAGTGACTTCTTCGAGTCGGGAACCAACCGCTCCTGCGTCGCGAAGATTGTGCGACCGTCGCCATGACAGCTCGGACACGCCCCCAGCGGACTGCGCTGATTGAACAAGGACGGCTCGGGCTCTATGTACTCTATCTTACACAGCAGGCACGACAGCCCGGTTGAAAAGTCATGCCGAGCAAACGCGCGATCGTCGATTTGAAGCGTTCTCACCCACGAGCTTTTGTCGGCGACTTCCAGCAACACGACGCAGCGGCCCTGCCCTTCTCGCAACGCGGCCTCGGCACTTTCTGTCAGTCGCTCTGAAGTGGTCTTATCCAACGAGACTCGATCGACAACAACAAGCACTCGCCCCGCCACGACATCCACTGCAGAGACTTCAGCCAACGTCGCGAATGTCGCCTCATCGTCCTTCACAACCAAAGCTCGACTTAGACCTAAGCGTTGCCAACCTGCGATGACTTCAGGAGCCGTCGCAGAGCTGACTGGGAACCCAATGACTCCTCGACCAACGCGCGGCGCGGCATTCAAGAACGCGACGACATCCGCTGCGGACGATCTTTTGACGCGCTGCCCGCAACTCGGACAAACAACCTGCCCCAAACGCGAGAAGAGCAATCGCAAGTAGTTGTCGATCTCGGTGACGGCGGCGATTGAATCTCGGCGACGGCGGCGAGCTTCGTTCTGCCTCAGAGCAATGGCCGGCGGCAAATGGTCGATGCGATCCGAGTCCGGCTTATCGAGCCGATCCAAGAATCGTCGGGCATAAGCCGAGAAGCTCTCGATGTAACGTCTCTGTCCTTCGGCATAGAGAGTGTCAAAAGCTAGGCTGCTCTTGCCGGAACCGCTAACCCCGGTAACGACAGTGATGCGTCCCAATGGAATATCGACATCGATGTTCTTCAGGTTGTGGACGCGAACGCCTCGAAGTTCGATGTTGGTGGAGGAGTTCGGCATGGCTGAAGAAGAAGAGAACAAGTCGATCGTGTGGGTGATTGCGACCGTTATGGCTCTGATCGCAGGGTTTGGCTGGGAGTTTATGGCGGGCTCGTATGTCGGCGCGAACTCAACGCCGCTCAGCGAGATGTCCCAAGCCGAACGAGAAGACATCCACGCTCGCTCGCCAGGTCGGGCATCACGCTCTGGCATGAGCCACTTTTTATCGGGAACGCCATCGAGCAACTTCCCAACATGCCCGCAGTGATTAGCTGGCATCTGTCGAACCGAATCTGGCTACCAATTCTGATTGTGTTGTTGGAAGTCGGAGCAGCCGGCGGCGGCGTGTTCATGAAGCGGTTGGAACAAAACCTATCAAAGCCTTATCGCCCCAAGGGCAGGAAGAAGTAGCGGCACTTCATCAAACGAAAAGCAGAGAGCCGGAGATGCAATCATCTCCGGCTCTCTTTGTTTAACCACCAAGCGCACGACGGAATCTCGTTCCTAAGTTGTGCATCGAAACGAGCGAGCGAACGGAATACTTAGTACATCGACGTCATCTTCTCGATGCCTTTGCGAAGCGCTGCTAACCAAGCCGCTCGTACTTCAGGAGTGAATTGGTCATCGCACTCCGCAACGGTTTCCATCAGAGCGTCGAGCCAGAGTGGATACATCGACGGCGCGACGTTGAGTCGGTCTCGCTTATGGCTTTCTCCAAGTTGAGCGACCTTGGTAGCCGCGAAGTTGGAACCGTTCGCGAACTGCAACAAGAACGAGATGCCGGATCTCAATGCCAGCTTCTGCTTGGCCATGTCGGTCTTGGCAAACATCTGACCGATGACCGGCGACTTAGCTGTGAAGCGTGCATAAAAGCGGTCAAAGAATTTGGGGTTGATACTGCAGCGACCGTAGCTGCGCATCACCGCTTCACTGACGAGTTTCACATCATTGGTTGTTGCGGGAGCAGGTTGCGTGGCGACCGTCATGGGAGCGTTCCTTAGAACTGAGGGATGAGTAGACAAGCAGCGGCGATGGCTGCAAACCGTTGAACGCCTCAACCATAGGCCCATGTTTTTGCCGATCTTGCAGCTTTCCGAGGTCCATCGAAAAGCCCCGTGTGCAACGCGGTAGAACTCTGCTGTGCCATGTGCGACGACCGATTGGTACGCGCGCTGGCCGTCGCACATCAGCTTTGTGCGACACCAAGTGAGTGGCTCAATCGCAACGCCGAGCGTGCACCTGAGGCCAGATCTCGATGAGGACTGATTCACTTCAGCGCGCGATGACAAGGCCAACTCTCATTGGCGGGAAACATGATTTGAAGAACGGCCAGGGAATGACGGTTGCGGATGCGTCGGTCAGTTGGATCGTTCTGTGGAGCGCGCGTGCCATCCGTCCGAATTCTGGAGCCCGAAGATCATGCTTCCCCAATTCAGCCAACCACAGTCTCGACGTCACTTCCTCCAACACCTGGCCGCAGGCGCCAGCATCCTGCCGACGCTGGAGTTCATCGGGCATGTCGAGGCCAATGCGGCAACCGTCAAGAAGAACCAAAAGTCTGTGGTACTCATGTGGATGGGCGGAGGACCTCCGACGATCGACATATGGGATTTGAAGCCTGGATCAAAGAACGGCGGCGAGTTCCGACCTGTCAGCACCAAGGGCGATTTGCAGATTTCTGAGCACATGCCGAAGACCGCGATGGTCATGAATGAGCTGTCCGTGGTGCGGTCCATGAGCACTCGCGAAGCCGATCACACACGCGGTCGCTACTACATGCAAACGACCTTCGTTCCCAACCCCACGGTCACTCATGCGCCGTTCGGTTCGGTGGTGAGTTATGAGCTGGGAGCTAAACGCAAAGAGCTGGAGATCCCGGCTTATATCTGCATCGACGGCGGCGGCTTGAGCCCCGGCTATATGGGCATGCGGCACGCGTCGTTCTCGGTGACGAGCGGCGGACAAATTCGCAACGCGGACGCGCCAGACGTCTCGGACGAACCGCTGCAACAGCGGCTCAAGTTCTGGGGCTCGGTCGAAGAAAACTTCGAGAAGTCTGGACGCGGCGACTTGCCAACTTCCCATCACGACGTCTATCGCAGCGCTGTGAACCTGATGACCTCAAAGCAGATGAAAGCCTTCAAGGTCACCGAAGAGAAACCAGAAGTTGTGCAGGCATACGGTGCCAACAACTTTGGTCGCGGTCTGTTGATGGCTCGTCGATTAATCGAAACCGGCGTGCCCTTTATCGAAGTGAATCTCGGCGGATGGGATCTTCATAACGGAGTCTTCAACGCTCTGAAGAACACTCAATTGCCAGTGCTCGATCAGGGGATCTCGGCCCTCACGAGCGACCTCAAGCAACGAGGCTTGTTGGAGAACACTGTTCTGGTTTGGATGGGTGAATTCGGACGGACTCCGCGCATCAATCAAGATGTTGGTCGAGATCACTGGGCCAAGAGTTGGTCTGTCATGATTGGCGGCGGTGGCCTGAAGGGCGGGCAAGCGGTTGGTGATACCGGTCCTGACGGAGACGATCTGGTCGGCAAGAGCTATCTGCCGGGCGACATCTGGGCGACAGTCGCGCACGCCCTCGGCATTCCAATTCAAACCGTTCACACATCATCGCGAGGCCGACCAATGCACCTCGCAAACGGCGGCACTCCGATCGCGGAGCTGATTGGCTAGCTCCGTTCAACCAGCAAGTGCCTAGAAACGACACGACTCTCTGAAGCGAGACTTCAGAGAGTCGCGTTGTTTTCATCGATCAAAATCACGTGTGATTTAAATTACGGGTCGAGCTGCAGCTTCTTATCGATGCTCAGAAAGCACATATCGACCAACGCATGAACCTCGCCGTCGACCGACTTGCCAGCAACTTCAGCCGCGGTAGCACTGAGATCGCTACGAATGAGCTTTAGCCCCGCGAGCCCCTTCAATTCAGAAAACGACCGGCTCGCCAACTTGTCGCCGAGCTTCTCAATCAGAGTGGCTCGATCGCGTTCGACGAACGATCGTAGTTTCTCACCCGATGCTCGTTTGGTCGCCAAGTAAACGGCGACGTCGACATTCTCTTTCTTCGCCGGATCACCAATGGATCGTTTGACGTTTCCGACGAACGCAAACGCGGTGTCGCCTCTAGCAATTGGTACTTTGACTGGTTCGGGTTTCTTCTGAGCCAGCAGCCATTCATAGACAGCTTCGTTCTTGTAGGTCTCGGTCCAGCTATCGTGACCAGCTTCGGGATAGACTGTCAGTTTGGCCTGACCGCCGGCCTTCGTAACGGCGTCGACCATCATCTCTGAGAACTTCAATGGCACGCCAAAATCCTTGGCTCCATGAAAGACCCAAAACGGCGTGCTCTTGAGCCGTTCACCTGCTTGCGGGTCGCCTCGACCACAGATCGGAACCGAAGCCGAGAAGACCTGCGGATGACGCGCCGTCATTTCCCACGATCCGAACCCTCCCATGCTCAAGCCGGTAACGACCACTCGACGCCGGTCCGCCTTGAAGCGAGTCAGCACGTTATCAAGCAACTCAGCTAAGAGATGTTGCTGCACATCGCCAGGCCACCAATGGTCCTTCGGGCATTGAGGGGAAATCAAAATGAAGGGGAAGTCGGGGCGCTGCTCCACGAGCTTTGGCGGCCCATGCACTTTGACGACCTTCAGATCTTCACCGCGTTCGCCAGCTCCGTGCAGGAACAGCATGACCGGCCACTCGCGGTCGACAGTACCGTAATCTTTCGGAAGGAACAGCCAGTACCCGAGTGATGAATTCGGATCCGCCTGGCTCACCAACTTTTGAGCGACTTGTTGCCCCGGCATGGGTTCGTCAGCCGCCAACGACTTCCAATTCGACGTCGCCACAAGCAGCACCGCTAGCAATCCCCAAAGACGCATGGGAGTCTCCTTTCGAGTAGAGGAAAGGTCGGAGCATAGCAACGGCAAAGGCAAAGTCCGCCGTCGGTTGATTCAGCAGGTCCGATGTCCCGAACGTCGCGGATGCTTTGAATCGCCAGTTCGGCAATCGAGGAGTTCTGGGCGAAACAGCGATCTCAAAAGTCCATTGATCCCAGTGACTTAGAACCTTTTCGTTTCCTGAGCAGTACGGGGGAAGCAGGTAGTCTGGCGAAAACAACCCCTGTTGACCGATTTCGGAAGCTAGATACAATCGGCATAACCGTGAGAGACGGCAAAATCGGCTTAATCAGATCAGTCTGCAAAGTCGATACAATCACCACAGTTTAACATCGAAGGATCGATGCTGTCTTACCGGTCGTCGACCGAGGCCAAGCGGATTTGGGCCGGTCGCAGGCGGTGCCCCTTTTAATTCACCAGTTCACTTCACAAGGACGGATGAACGCGATGAAGACAGTTTTTACGACCGGCGAAGCCGCCAAGATTTGTAAGGTCAGCCAGCAGACCATCATTCGCTGCTTTGACTCTGGCCAGCTCAAGGGTTTCCGAGTTCCGGGTTCGCGGTTCCGCCGCATTCCGCGTGACGTTCTCTACAAGTTCATGAAGGAGAACGGGATTCCGACCGATGCGCTCGAAAGCGGTCGCCGCAAAGCTCTGGTTGTAGACGACGACGTCGAGCTTGTTGAGCTGATCAAGGACGTGCTCGAAACCGATGGCCGCTTTGAAGTTAGGACGGCGAACAACGGCTTCGATGCAGGTATGATGGTGCGAGAGTACCACCCGGACGTCATGGTTCTGGACGTCATGCTGCCGGACATCAATGGACGCGAAGTGTGTCAACGAGTCCGCAACGACTCGACGTTGGACGACTGCAAGATCATCTGCATCAGCGGCATGGTGGAGCAGGACAAGATCGAAGAACTGCGAGAATCTGGTTGCGACGACTTCATGCAGAAGCCATTCGAAGTTGAGAAGCTCATTGACCGGATTTGTAAGCTGCTAGACGTTGAGCCGGTTACGGCTGGCTAAAGCTCGGTCGGGCTCGAGTGTCCGACCACAACTCACAATCCTCAGAAGTAGCGGCGGGAAGCGATTCCCGCCGCTACTTTTTTGTTGGATCACGGCTTTCGGCAGCCTTTGTGGCATACTGGTCGCGATTCACGACCGTCTGCTCGTCACGAATTCGCACCGGGCCATCGCCTATGAACCGTTCGCCGACTCGCGCTGCGTCTCCTCATGCCGCTCAAATCGAGCGACTTTTGGCTGTGTGCTCAGATGAATCTCGGCTGCTGAAGGATATCGTACAGGCTGTTTCCAATCTGCGATCCCAGATCGTTCAGAACGAAATTGGCAGCATCGAACAGCGAGTGGCCGAGCATCAGGACTAGTTGACTGCGATTGCCAAGCTTGGCACCGATCGAATTCAGGCGCTGCAAGAATTAGCGGTTCGGTTCGATCTTAAGTCGGATGACATCACGGTCGGAGGTCTGGCGAAAGCGGTCGGTGGTGAACTCGGTCGACGACTGAATTCAGCCGCGGACGACCTTCAGCGACTCGGAAGCGAGGTCGCTCGAATCAATCGCCAAAATGCAGCCTTGATCGTGCAATCTGCGGACCTGACTCGGGAGGTCATCCAGGTTCTGACTCACTCCGATCCCGGCGGCAACAGCTACGACGCCGGGGGAGACCGGCAGGATGCCGTCGGACGTTCGATGATCGAGCTGGATGGGTAATCTCAATGAGCAATCTTTCGGCCGCCATTTCTTCGTTGCAAGTCAGCCAGCGCGCGCTCGACATCATCAGCAACAACCTTTCGAACGTGAACACTCCGGGTTACCACCGGCAAGTCGCGCGATTGGCTAGCCAAGAGCCGCTGACGGTCGGGTCGCTGTCGTTCGGTCAGGGTGTGAATCTGACGGGCATCGGTCAGATTCGGAGCGAAGTGCTCGAACGAGCCTACACACGCCAGCAAAGCGACAACGGTCGACTCGAATCAGAATTGGGGCTTGCCACGCGGTTGGAGTCTCAAGTGACGGTCGATGACGGCTCGGCAATGGGACGCATTGAAACCCTGTTCGCCGATCTGCAACAGCTTTCGACGAGACTCAATGAACCCGGCTTGCGAAATGTCATCGTTAACCAAGCCGACAGCATGGCCAAAGAGTTCAACTCGCTGGCAGGCGGTCTGAGACTGTTCCAACAAGACGTCGATGGTCAGATCGCGACGGCGGTTAAGGAAGTGAACTCGCTGGCTAAGCAGATCGCCGAACTCAATGTGCAGATCGCTCGCAGCGAGAACTCAAATGTTCCCGCCGCCGACCTTCGAGATCAGCGAGATCAGGTCATCAACGATCTCGCTCAGTTGGTGGATGTCGACGTCAGCGAAGGCAACAGCGGCGCAGCTACCGTGATTTCGAATGGTGCAGTGCTTGTGATTGGCTCTACCGCGACCGGCTTCACGACGAACTTGAAGCCCAATCAAGAAGCTTCCATTCAAATTCAAAACACCGACACATTGGTCGATGTCCAGAACGGCAAGTTGGCTGGGTTGCTCGATCTTCGTAACGGACTGCTGACTCAGACTCGGACGCAGATCAACGAAGTCGCGACTCAATTGATTCGCTCGTTCGACACAATTCACTCGCAAGGCGTCGGCCTGACAGGCGGCTTTACGAGGCTCGACGGACAGCGCGCTGTTAACGACATCAATGCGCCGCTCAACAACACCGGACTCGCGTTTCCGCCTCAATCAGGCGATCTGTTTATCGGTGTTACCGATTCGAAGACTGGCGAACGAGTCGTGTTCCAAGTGCCTCCGATCGCTCCAGGTGCGTTGTCGTTGGCAGGTCTTGCGACAGCAATTTCTTCGGCCACAACACCAGCAACGTTCCCGCCCAGCACTCCTCGGGTGCAAGCCTTTGCCAACGCGGAATCGCGAACGCTGACTCTGCAAGCGGCGCCTGGATTCACATTCGACTTTGGTGGCGGATTCAACACCAAGCCCGAGGTCGTGGGAGGTGGCACGCCACTCAGCACATCGTCGCTGACTCTGGGCGGCGCTTACACCGACACCAAGAACGACGAGTACTCCTTCAAATTCAGTGGCCCCGGCCAAGTGGGTTCAACCGCCGGTCTTCGGTTGTTGGTCACGAACTCGGCTGGTGACAACGTTGGCACTTTCGATATTGGCCAAGGCTATGCCGCGGGCACTGCGTTGAAGCTGGCCAATGGCATCACAGTTAGCGTCGGAGCAGGCCAAGTCGATTCCGCGGACACGTTTCAATCTCACGTCGTTGGGAACTCCGACACAGGCGGTGTGTTACCTGCCTTGGGGCTCAACACGTTCTTCTCCGGCAATGATGCTGAGTCCATAGCTGTGAATGGTGAGTTGTTGAAAGACCCTCGCCGTCTCGCGACCTCGCTGACCGGCAAGCCTGGAGACAGCACCAACCTGCAACGCTTGCTGGCCACTCGGAATCAGGCGTTGTTTGCTGGGAACACGCTCGACTTCAACGCCTTCTCGACATCGATCGTGGCGACGATTGGCACTCGCGTGCAGGACTCAACTCAGCAACAAGAAACTGCCCAAGGTCTGCTTGATCGCATCACTGCTGAGCGAGAGGGCCTGTCGGGAGTCGATCCGAATGAGGAACTCGTCCACATGGTGAAGTTCCAAAAGCAGTTCGAGATCGCAGCCAAATTCATCTCGACCGTGAACCAATCGTTGGACGAGTTGTTGCGAGTTATTGGCTAATGCGTCGAACGGTCTCGGACGCTGGGTTCAGCGAGTCGCAGAGCGACTCGCCTACGTACCTCCGTCGATCCACGACTGAGATCACGGTGCTGCATCGCTAGCTACAGATCCAATCGTGACGTTGATGAAACACTTCATGGATGACACGGGTAGTTGTTCCTCGTGTCGTTTCAGGCGAAGTCGCTCAACGTCTCGAAAGGATTGCGTCGATGAAAACAGGATCCGTCTTAGCCTGGAAGATTTGCTACTTCCTCGCGGCCTGCCTTCCTCTGCCGTCAACTGGCTTAGCAGCAGAAGTCACGGTCGAAGCGTATGCAGGCAAGCCCTTTGGCGTTGGAGTCGCGACGCAGCGACGCTTCGAGAATCTGTCGGTCAGTAAGTGGGATGAGTCGTTCGAGATCTCGGACACCGAAGGCCGCATCCGGTATCCCATTCTGCAATCGACTTTGCTGGCGACCAATACGCCCAAGCCAGTTTTGGAACTGCGTCACTACTTCCTGATTCAAGGTGACGAACCGCTGACGTTGAAGTCGGTGGAAGGTGAGCCCGTTGGTATCTCGGTCGAACTGAAGAACAACGACGTCCAGCATGGCCAGCTTCAAACGGAATGGTGGCAGGCGCGGCACGAACGCGAGCTGTCGTTAGTCACTTGGGACGGCCCGCCGTTGCAGGTTTCGACCTACGTCAACGCGATGCTGTCACAGCGATTACACCTGAAGCCGATCAAGCCTCGACGGTTCAGTTATGGAATGGGCGATGAAGCCATCGGCTTCTTCTTAGGTACCGAGTCCATTCGAGCGGCGATGCAAGAGCAGCGTTTGCTGAACCCCAATGTGGGAATCGCGAAAGCTGATCAGCCGGTGCCAACGGGCGTCACCATCCCGGCGGTGCCTGTGCCGCCAATTCCCGACGACGTCGTTGTGGAGCCACTCGCTCGGCATGTGCCTGCCGAATGCTTCTACCTGCGATGTGGTTCCTATTCGAACTTCGCTTGGGTGCGTCAAACATTGGATCAATGGGGCGGCAACTTGCGCGAGATCATCGCCAATCGCAGCATCGACTACTCCGTGCGCGAACGACTGGAACGACAACTGGCGTTGCGTGAAACAGAACTCGCAAAATCTCTGGGCGACGTGCTCATTCAAGACATCGCCCTAATTGGTAATGACACCTTTCTGCGCGAGGGAGCGTCGATCGGTTTGGTCATGCAATCGAACAAGAGTGTCGTGCTGCGTGCAGCGATCGCTCAACAACGGGCAGCGGCCAAAGCGGCTGATGAGCGAGTCACTCTTCAGACCATTTCAATTGCTGGCCGCGACGTCAGCTTCCTCTCAACACCAGACAATCAAGTGCGGTCTTACTTCGCGACCGACGGCGACTTTCATCTCGTGACCAATTCCAAGCAGTTGGTGAAACGTTTCTTCGAAGCCGGTGACGGAAAGCAGAACTTGGCCGAGCTGGATGAGTTTCGTTACGCGCGATCTCAGCATCCTTTGACTGACCCCGCCGTCGCGTTGCTGCATCTCTCTGACGAGTTCTTCCGCAACCTGCTGAGTCCTCAATACCGCATCGAGATGACGCGTCGCATCGCGGCAGACGTGGATCTCGAAACGGTTGGACTCGCGCGATTGGCCGCGAACGGCGAGAACGCCAAGTCAGAAACGATCGACGACTTGCAGCGCGGTGGCTTCTTACCAGCAGGGCTTCAACAGCGACCGGATGGCAGCCGCGTGATGGTCGAGCCTCATCGTTACGTAGATAGTTTGCGTGGCGCGCGCGGCAGCTTTGTGCCGATCCCGGACGTTGAGATTACTCATGCCACAACGCATGAATTTGCAGCATATGAAGAGTTCCGCCGCGAGTACGCGCGAGTCTGGCAGCGAGTTGATCCGGTCACGATCAACATCACGAAGCAGGCTGTTCCTGATAAACCGGGGCGAGAGCGAGTCGTTCTTGATATCCGCATCTGCCCGGTCTCGGTCGCGAAGTACGGATTCATCGCCAACCTTCTAAGTGCTCCTCAAAAGCAAAAGCTCGCTCACATTCCAGACGCGTTTTTCGAACTGCAGTCGCGCGGAGTAAAGCTTGTTGATCCAGGTCATATCCTCGTTGCGGCGCTCGATGTCGACCCACCATTCACGGTTCGAAATGGACTTGTCGAAGTTGAGTTTCCGAAGCGCAACGAAGACCCGCTGTTCTTCGTCGCGAGTCGAGGCAAGATAACCGAAGACGTGTTGCGAAATGCCAAGCCGGTTAACGAACGGGACTATCAAGCAACGGGCTGGGTCCCCTGGCATCGACTCGAAAAGGACTTCTTGATCGGAGCTATGAATCGCGAGTCTCTCGATCGCATCTCGCCGCACCTCAAAGAGGAAACCGCTGATCGAGCCGCTCAAATTCGGATGCGTGTTGGCGATTTAACTCAGGCTCGAATGATCAAGTGGATTCAGGCCAACTCGTACTTGAGTGACGCGCGAGCGACGGTTGGATCTTTGCATGTGCTCAATGATCTGACGCAACAACTGCGAGTGCCCGTCGCGGATGCAAAGGCGGCATCGATGAAAGTAATGAATGGTCGAGTGGCCTGTGCGCTGGGCGGTGAATTGAAGCACGAAGTCGGCACCGGCACGTTTGCGAGATGGCGATCATCTGCGTTTCCTGAAACGTCGCTGAAGCACGTGAATGCGATCCCCGCCAACTATCGCAATCGAGTGCTGGAGTGGTGTCATGGACTCGATCTGGAATTCACGCTCGTAGGCCAAACTTTGCAGGTGCGTGCCGAGCTGGAATTGCAGCCGTAGCCGAAGATCGTTGTCTTGGCTCGGTTGGTCTTCGCCTGCGTGCTCTCTGCTTTGATTGCGATTTGAGTAGCGATTGACGATTCGCCGCGCGAATGGAATTGAACGCGAATCGGGAAAGAAGACGACGGACTCTTGGGGCTGTTCTTCACGCAGGGTGTTGTTGGATCGGTCGATGTAACCTTCCTCGGCTCCTCTAGCTGTTTGAATCCCAATCCGATCCCGTGCTCTGCCGAGTTCTCGCATGCCGCTCGACTTTCTTCCGACTGCCACACTGCTTCGACTGCAACAACGCGCCAGTTTGTTGGCAGAGCTAAGAAGAGTCTTCACTGACGCAGGCTTCTGGGAATGCGAGACGCCCATCCTCTCACGGGACGTTGTTGTCGATACGAACCTCGATCCCTTCGTGACGTCGGACTCAGACGGAACGTCGTTTTTCTTACAGACATCACCCGAAGCCGGCATGAAGCGACTGCTAGCAGCGGGAGCGACGGCCATCTTTCAGGTCAGTCGCGTGATGCGGAAAGGTGAGCGAGGTCGCAAACACAATCCCGAGTTCACGATGGTCGAGTGGTATCGCGTCGGTGATTCGCATCTCGACCAGATGCGGTTCGTTGAGCAGCTTGTGAGAGCGATCTATCTCTGCGCCGCGAAGTTGGACTTAACTCTGGAATCAAATGCCGCTCATTGGCAGAAGCCGTTTGAGATTTTGTCCTACGACGATGCGTTCGAGCGCTACGTCGGTCAGCGAGTCCTCGCTCTAACAAGTCGCGAGCTAAGAGAGTTCGCAGAGCGTCGCCACCTCGCAATTCCTCTCGGCATGAAGGACGACGATCGAGATGACTGGCTCAATCTATTGTTGGCCGAGTTGGTTGAACCTCATCTGGGCTTCGAACGACCGCAGTTCGTTTGCGATTACCCGGCATCTCAAGCGGCATTGGCGAAGTTGCGAGAGGGCTCGAACCCGCCGGTTGCCGAACGCTTTGAGCTGTATGACCGAGGCATCGAACTCTGCAACGGTTACCACGAGCTGACTGATCCCGAAGAATTCGCCGCTCGCACAACGCAGGAACGCGCACGTCGGGAAGTCACAGGTGTACGCGATCTTCCAGGTGCGACTCGCATGGCCCAGGCGATGAAGTCGGGACTGCCGCCGTGCTGCGGAGTGGCGCTGGGATTTGATCGGTTGGCGATGCTGGCGTTAGGGTGCGCGAGCATCGATGACGTCATCGCGTTTCCGAGAGAGCGAGCTTGAGCGTTGTCGGTCTCAGTCGCGGAGCGGCAGAGCTACGTAGGCGCGTCGCTCTGCGACTCGCGGAATTACGAACGTCGGCGCGGCTTCTTGATGGTCGATGATCGACGCTGCGACTTCGCATGTTTGTCGGCGACGACTCGACGCTTCGTCTTTTCGCGCGGCTTATAGGTCAGTGGTGCCCACTCTAAGACGCGCTCGTCGGGATTGAGTTTCGCAATGCGGACATCGAGACGATCACCCAGTTTGAACGACGTGCCGCGTCGACCGGTCAGCGTGCGAGTCACTCGGTCGTAGTCGAGTTTTCCTTCAGCGAGCTTGTAGATCGGAATGAATCCGTCGACCGGATATTCGGTCGATCGCGCGTAAACGCCCTTCTTGTCGACACTGGTAATGACGACTTCAAAGGTCCGCGACTTGAAGCCTTCAAAGAGCCTCAGCAGCTTCATGCGAATCAGTTCGCGTTCCGCCATCGCAGCTCGGCGTTCGGTGCCAGAGCAGTGCAGACCTAACCGGATCAGCAACGGAAGCCCCATGCCGATTGCTCGCGTCCGTTCGTCCTTCTGTCGGCTCTTGTCGCGACGAATGACTTCATCGAGCAGCCGATGCACTGTGAGATCTGGGTAACGCCGAATCGGACTGGTGAAGTGGCAGTAATCTTCCACAGCCAACGCGTAATGGCCTTCTTGCACGGGCGAGTACATCGCTTGTTGCATGCTGCGCAGCAACGCGAAGTTCACGGCTTGCTCGAAGGGCTGACCTTTGACTCGGTCCAAGAGCCGCTGCAGTTCGTGCCGACTTTGGTGCTTCTTCAAATGGAAGCCGAGGCTTTCAACGAACTCGGCAAAGCCTTGCAGCTTCATGGGATTCGGTCGGCCATGATTGCGCCGCAGGAAGTTGATGCTGCAATCGGTCAGTTTGCGAGCGACCGCCATGTTCGCAGCCAGCATGAACTCCTCGATCATCTGATGACTTTGGTCGTGTGCGAGTTCTTTCATACCTTGCACTTTGCCGTCCGCGTCAAGCTGCAACTTGGTCTCGGGCAAATAGAGCTCGAGTGCCCCGCCTTCGAAACGGCGTTGTCGCAGCAGCATGGCGAGTTCATGCATGCGAAGTATGAGCGCCACCACTTCTTGAGGCAGCGACTTCTTGAACTGCTCCGGCTCCTCGACGATCGGCATGATCTCTTCGTAAGCGAAGCGCCGAGTTGAACGAATCGCCGAGTTATGAAACTCGGTGTGCAGCGGGATGCCGTCGGCACTGAATTCGATGAGTGCCGACTTCGTAAAGCGAACTCGCCCCGGTTGCAGGCTCGCGAGTCCATTCGAGATCTGCTCGGGAATCATCGGCAGCACGCGGCCTGGCAGATAGACGCTGGTGCCGCGCTTGGCCGCTTCTTGATCAAGCACGCTCTTAGCTGGAACAAAGTGAGCAACGTCGGCGATATGCACTCCCAGATGCCAGTGCCCATCTTCGGTTTGCTTCAACGAGATGGCATCGTCGAAGTCGCGCGCGTCGATCGGATCGATGGTGATGATGGTCTCGTTCGTGAAGTCGGTGCGATCGCCGAGCTGCGTTTCATCGAACAGAGCCACTTGCTCGCGAGCCGCGACCATCACTTCTTCCGGAAACTCATCCGGCAAGCTCAGTTCGTGAATGATGATCTGCTCGTCAACACCCGGCTCGCCGCGCGGTCCCAGCAGCTTGGTGATGACACCTTCGGCGCTGCGAGTTGCTGACGGAAAGCGGACAAGTTCAATGACGACTTTGTCACCGACCGTCGCGCCTTTGGCTCCGGGATCTCCGACATAAATGGGCGCATCGAACGACTTGCCGTCGACGCGCACATAACTGCGATGATGCTCTTCGAAGTAGCTGCCGACGAAGGACGTCGTCTTGCGTTTGACGATCTTCTCGACCGAGCCCGTGCGTCGTCCGCGAGCGGCTCGTTGACGCGACGGTTTCACCAACACTTCGTCGCCGTCGTGCGCGTCGGCCAGGGATTCCGGAAAGATGAAGATGTCGTTGTCACCTCGTTCGTAGGTGAAGACATCGCGCGTGGTGTCATCGTCGGGATGAGGCGAGAACCAGCCGCCTCGATCGTTGATGCGAATGATCCCGCGCAAAAATCCGCTGCGCGCAGCCTGCAGAGCATCAACATTCCCCACGCGACCATCACGCTCGGCTTTGACTTTCCCACCGGCCGCTAACTCGCGCAGCAGATCTTCAAACTGCTGACGTTGGTGTTTGGGAACTCCGAATCGTTTGGCCAAGGCTCGAGGTCGCAGCGGCTTGTCGCCGGACTTGGCGAGATATTCGAGGACCAGCGTCTTCAGCGGTTTCATGAACGAGCCTTAGCGGGAAGTGACGATCGCGTCGCAGCTCTGTTTGACTGATTGCGATGTCATCTTCCGAGGAAGCCAAATGAAAAACTTTCCGACACCAAAACCGTCAGCCAGGTTGGACCGGCTGCTGATTTCAGTTACGGAAGGTTTTCGAGATGCGAGAGACATCGCAATACAGTCGCAACGCTCGTGCGGGGATTGAACGATCGCGACTTCGTCGGACTTAGACCGGCACTCCGATCCACTTCGCCAACTTCTCTTGCAACGATGCCGGAGTGAATGGCTTCACGAGGTAATCGCTGACGCCTTCTTGAATAGCTTGCACGACTTTCCCCTTCGAGCCTTCGGTCGTGATCATGATGACCGGCACGTTGGGATTGAGCTGACGAATCTCTTTGAGCATCGTCAGGCCATCCATGTTGGGCATGTTCCAATCGCTGAAGATCACGTCAGCGGGGTTCTCTTTGAAAATTCCCAACGCAATCGCACCGTCAGCGGCTTCCAGAACGTCGGAAACACCGAGGTTCTTCAACGTCTTCTTGGCGATCATGCGAGTCATTTCCGAATCGTCAACAACCATAACTTTCATTGCGAGTCTCCTTTGGTTCGCCTCACCAACCCAAACACGACCATCAGACGCCCCATGTCTGATTCAAAGTCGATGCGAACTGGTTCAACTGTTTGTGGGTAGTTGATGGCCACACCGCGGCCCTGCACTGCAGTGGGTAGTCCAAGTTTGATGTCGTCTTCGATCAGTCGATCTTTGGCGTAACCAGCAATCACGTTGGCCAGTTCGTTCAGCGAGTCGCGACAGAGGCGATCGACTTCTGTCCGTTCCAAATCCAGCGCTCGTTTCACAATCGCAAACAAGGTCTCGTTCGGAGCGCTGATGCAGAACGAGCCCGAGTAGTCGCCAGCTAATCCAACAATGGACGTGGTTTCGAAAAGGCAGTCAGACTGAGTCGAGCTGATTGCCGTTTGCCGGACACCGCTTTCGAACATGCGATCAAACATGACCACAACGGCTTCGATGACTGGGTCGATAAAAGCTCGTGTGGCGGAATCTGTTTCGATAAGTGGCATTGAGCACCTAGGCCCTGATGAAGTGCATGAATGTGGCTCGTTTCCTTGGTCACGAACCGATGTGTTCCTCACCAAGCAATTCTCGGTGCGGCTGAATCTCGAACGACTAGATCTGCGCGGTGCCTGTGAACTTGACGCCGTACTCCCAAAAGTCGTTGTGTACGAGTCGCTTCCTCACAAGCTGCCCCTGATACCAGTGAGTCCCGCCCTTCTCGGGATCGAGACACACCACAATCCGCTCGGCCTTGATGTGACCGCGATAGATGAACGACATGCCGCCCTGCGACAGGTTGCGAGACCAAACATGAAAGCTCGTGGACTCAGCGCACTCACCAGCCATCCCATCCGTTTCTGGGATGTAGACGGTGACTCGCGCACGGAATCGCTTCCGAGGAAACTCGCTCTTCTGGTCTTGATGGCCGTTAAGGCGTTCGGCCCAACGGTCCAGCATGTCCAGAACGCGCTCAGCGAGTTTGTCTTCGCGTTCAAAAACAACTTCTTCAGCAATCATGATTCAGTCTTTGCTCCCATCGACGGCCCGACGTGATGGCGGCGTTGAGTTACCAAGTGCTTGATTCGGTCAGTTTCAAAGCATCGGACAGCGACAACTCATCGCGGCCCGGTGTTGGTAAAGCCTGCTCGACAGACAACTGGGATTGGCTCAAATCCAAGATGTTGTCAGCAGACGTAGAATCCACCCGATGACCAGTCCCATCTTGGACCAGTCCCATCTTGCAAACGTTGCACGATGGGCTTGGTGTAGTTCTTTCCGTTGCGACGCATGACCCGCGCGACACTGCCATCCGACAGCGTCACCAAGCTGCCAATTGGAAACAGCGCTAGCACATTGAGCAGTGCTCGCACCGCAACTGGGTCGAATGCTTTCTTGCCTGCATCGCGTACCAACGTTTCCACAGCGGCATACGCCATGAAGGCTGGTCGCCACTTACGCGCGGTGGTCATGGCGGTGTAAGCGTCAGCCACTGCGATCACTCGCGCAAATTGATGAATCGCGTTGCCCGATCGACCGCGAGGATAGCCCGTCCCATTGGGTCGCTCATGAATTTGGTACGAGACCAACGACACGATGCCGGGAATGGAGGTCGCTCGATCGAGCAACTCCAACGAGTAAATCGGATGCTTTTTGACTTCGTGAAATTGCTCGGCGGTTAGAGGCGTCGCTGAATGACGAATGCGAGTGGGGACTTTCATCATGCCCCAATCATGCACCAGCCCAATCAGTCCGAGCGTGCGGACGTTGGCCGTATCGAAACCCAACTCGATGCCCAGCGCCATCGCCAGCATGGATGTTTGCAACGCTTGGTGAGACAAGCATTCGTCATCGAAAACACCGACGGAGGACGTCAGCACGTTCTCGACATCGGCACGCATTTCGTTGAGGTACGCGCCCGCCATCTGAGTCGCCACAGCACCATCCAAACGACCGCCATTCAAGGCTTCGTCGAGCATGTTGTTGAGCGCCTTGCTGTTCTCTTTATTGCGTTCGACCAATCGCTCGCGCTGCTTGTTGTCGTAGGCAATGCGACCCAACGAGACCATGCTGTCTTTGACGGCTGGCCCATTGTTTTGCAGCGGCGGCAAACCACCTTCGACCAACTTGTCGAGTTGCTGAGTGATCGCGTTGTCGAAGCTGAATTCTTCCACGCCGGCCAGGATGTCCGAGCTGAGCGTGATATTGGCAACGTCGTCCTTATGGACTTTGACTTCCGGCAGCTTGCGTTGCCGCAGCAACCGCTTGAAGTCGGATGTAATAATCGCCCCTTCGGCTAACAGCAGCACGCCGTTGTCATCGAAGATGGGAAACTGAATCGGACGACCGATGAGCAAGTCATCGATGCCGACAGCGACCGTATCCGCCAACGCGGACGGTGCTTCCAGCACGGCTGAATTGGACTCGCTCATGGCGTTCCTAGTGAGATCAAGAGAAAGACGCAGGCGCCTGTCAGCACCACTGCCGACATACCCGCATCGAACTCTATGTCTCACTTCTAATGCGAGAGGTGTGCGATCTGATTTCCCTCCCACATTCAGGCAACCGCCCACGATCAAGCAGGCAATTGCCTCACGCACATTCTCGGCCAACCAGCGCGATGAACCGAATGGCGATGAGCCCTAAACATATTCGTCTACGTGCTCCGCACCTGTGTGAGATCTTACTCCCCAGATGCAACGCGATCGGCGGCGTTACTTCGCCGCGCGAATCAATCTCAGCACGCGCGCGACATCGTTGAAGTCCGCGACTGGAATTAATCCTCCAACCGCCCGGCGAGCGAAGTGGTCCAACATGATGAGCCGCTCGGGACGATCAGAAGTCAGTTGCTCGGTTTCGAGCTCACCGCCGTGACGCTGCCATTGCAACGTAGTCCGATCGAGCACCGTGGCGGTCCCGCGTTCACAAACAAGATGCACTCGCGGCAAGGGCGAGTTCTCGAAGTCCAACCGATTGCAAACTCCGGCAGCGGGCATTGCACCGTCGGCCAATCGCTGCCGCAAACCATCAGGCGAATGGCTCGGCTTCCATTGGATCCGCCAATGACACGAACGTGTCGCGGCTGATGACGCACCTTCGACGGGATGCGGTTGCCTCGGCGGAAATTGGATCGACCATTCGTCCGGCTGAGATGTTGCCGAATCGAAACGTGGTTCGCGTCGCAGCAGATACCACACGAAATCGAACCAGCCGATCACAGCTTCGGCGGAGTCGATTGCTCGGCTCGACGGATCAAGTTCCAACGGCAAATGAATGTCGTGTAGTTCGCCCAGTTCGGTCGCCAGCAACTCCTTCAGACGAATGGTCACGGGCAAGAAGCGCCGCCACATGGCGGGCATCAATGTCACTCCGTGTTGCTCGGTCGCCGAGTACCAGTGCTCGGCAGAATCCAAATCGCACGGGAGCCACGGAGCGATGAAGACCGGCTTTCGACATTGAGCCAGCAGATCGATCGCTGCAGCTCCGACCCAACCTGGATCCATCAACAAGACGGCTTGCACGTTGGGTCGATCGGCCAACGCTTTGATGCCCAGGCACACCGTCGCTCTCAAATCTTTCGCGGTTTGCGCGGCAATCTGCGGACGAGGATCGAAGACCGCCGTCACTTGAAGAGGATGCCGCAATTGAGTCATGGCGGTTCGGTAGCTCTCCCAAACCGGCCCAAGGCCGATGACTCCGAGTTTCAACATGGATAGGAACTTTTAATTGAGTGAGACGAACGCGACCGCGTCCCCTGGCGAAGTTGAGCGGGCATCCGGTAACTTTGGGGACTGCGCCGGAATTTGCCGAGAGGAGTTCATTCTTCCCGAGGCACAAAATGGCGAGCTTCAGAGTGAAAGCTCTGCGAGTCTCGTCTCATCGCAGCCAGCCAGCAGACCGTTGTGATGACCGCCTCGAAGAGTTTCGAGCGGGTTTCGAACGGAGGCGGCTCGATTGATCGTTTGGTCTGAAATCTCCCCACTGGGTTCGCCCCGTGGCTGTCTGTCGCTGCAATACGAGCCGGCCAACGCCCTCGTAAACCAGTGGCAATTCGCTGTCGAAACGTGTTCGATAGGGATGTTTCTAGGATGGACCAACGACGGGTGCGAAGGACGAGCGCGGGCTCGTCCAAAGACCGATGGATCGTGTTCAATAAGGTGGCAGAGTGTCGCTCTCAAAGGTTCTGGAAGCCAAGTTTCGCGGAGACATTCGCTTTCGAGGCGCCGCGTTTCATTCCACAGATAAAGTCGAAATCACCCACGTTACCGAGGACCATGTTTATGGCCTCGTGCATGATGGCACCGAATACCAAACGCAGTTGGCTCGTACCGAGACCACGCTGACTCCGTTCTGCACCTGTGCCAAAGCCGGTCAGACCGAGATCTTCTGCAAGCATGTCTGGGCCACAATCTTGGCCACGGATGCTGGCGGCTATATCGAGGGCCAAGCTCGTCCCGGCTTCTATCCGCCGTTCGTCCCCACAGAATTGGCAGGCGACGATCTCAATCTGGAAGACGACATCTATGAAGAGCTGATGCGCGGCGATTCCTTTGCAACAGCCACGCGCCGCGAACGAACCAACTCCAAAGTCAAAGTTGAGCGACAGCTCAGCGAGTGGGAACGCACGCTCGAAACTCTGCGGGAAGAACTCGAAGAGGACGAACTGTCGAACGCCACGTCGCGCGATCGTGAGATCGTTTATCAGTTGGATGTGGCAGCCAGTCGCGAAGCAGGTTTGCTCGTCATCGAGACCGGACAACGACAACGTCGAGCTGGCGGCGACTGGGGCAAGCTCAAGCAACTCAAGCTGAAGCCGGGGCGATTAGATGATGTCGATCACGAAGACGATCGACAGATCCTCGCGGCCTTCAGTGGCGGCGTGCAGGAACGATCGAACTGGTTTGCGAACCAGTCCGAGTTCCAGACGTCGGTCTATCGATTCAAGTTGCCGCCTGAACTGGCTGACGAATTGGTCCCGCGTTTGTGTGCGACCGAACGCTTCTGCGTCATGGCCGAAGATGGCGAAGTCGGCAAGCCCTTGAAGTGGGACGACGGGCCAGAATGGCAAGTCACCATGTCGCTGGCTTTCGAGAACGAAGACTCGTCTTGGACTCTGCATGGTCATCTCAGCCGCGAAGAACATCCCGAGAGGATTGATGTTCGCGAGGTAACGCTGATCGTCTCGGGCGGCTTCGTGCTGAAAGGTCGCACGCTCGCTCGACTGGAAGACTTCGGTGCTTACGAGTGGATCAAACTGCTAAGTGGCGATAATCGCATCAAGGTGCCTGACGGCGAGGAATCCAACTTCGTCGACAAGCTGCTCGACATGCCTTCGATGCCGCAATTGGATCTGCCCGAGCAACTGCAACTCGAAGAGTACCGCCCTTCTCCGAAGCCCATCCTGACGGTCAATCCGCCGCGCGGTCGTTGGCGTCACGAGAAGCTGCGAGCGGAAGTCGACTTCAATTACGAAGACACGATCGTGCGCGGTTCAAGCCGCCGCTTCGTCATCGTGCAGCGCGAACTCGGTCGTTGCTTAGTGCGCGATCGACATTCCGAACACGAGCTCTGGAAGCAGCTCGACGGTCGCGGCTTCCGCAAATTGCTGGATCGTCGACGCGGTACGCACGATGTCGAAATCGATGTGAAGGATCTCGGCAAAGCTGTCCGCGGACTGATCGAAACAGGCTGGAGCGTGCAGGCGGAAGGCAAGTCCGTGCGTCAGGCCGGTCAGGTCAAGTTCCGCGTGAACTCCGCCATCGACTGGTTTGAACTGCATGCCGACGTGCAGTTCGGAGACACGACCTTAGCTCTGCCCGAACTGCTTGCAGCGCTAGCTCGCGGCGAGACAACCGTCCGCTTGGATGACGGCTCGTTGGGCATCCTGCCCGAAGAGTGGATGGAGCAATACGGCCTCCTGGCGGGACTCGGTACGCCGGACGCCGAAGCGTTGAGATTCTCGGCTACTCAAGCTGGTTTGCTCGACGCGCTGCTCGCCGGTGAATCGATGGTGGAATACGACGAGAAGTTCTTGTCGTTGCGCGAACGATTCAAATTCAACAACGACGTCGATGCCGTCATTGAACCACCAGGGTTCAAGGGCGAACTCCGAACCTATCAGCGCGAGGGCGTGGGCTGGCTCAAGTTCTTGCAGAACTTTGGCTTCGGCGGTTGCTTGGCCGACGACATGGGTTTGGGAAAGACCGTGCAACTCTTGGCCATGTTGCAAGAACGCACGAACCAACCCGAGCGTAAGCGGTTGCCGTCACTCATCGTCGTGCCCAAGTCACTCATCTTTAACTGGATGCAGGAAGCCGAGAAATTCACGCCGTCGATTCGGGCGTTGGAGTACACGGGTCTGGATCGCAGCGACTTGCTTTCCGAGTTCTCGCGTTACGACATTATCCTCACGACCTACGGCACGCTGCGTCGGGACATCATCCAACTGCGCGAGCAGCAGTTTGACTACATCGTTCTCGACGAAGCTCAAACGATTAAGAACGCCGCTTCGCAAGTGGCCAAGGCGTCTCGATTGTTGAAGGCGAACTATCGACTGGCACTCAGCGGTACGCCGATCGAAAACCATTTGGGCGACTTGTGGTCGATCTTCGAGTTCCTCAATCCCGGCATGTTGGGACGCAGCTCGCTCTTCAAGCTCTATGCCGGTGAATCGCAAGACCAAGCATCACGAGAGATGCTCGGTAAGGGTCTGAAGCCCTTCATCCTGCGCCGCACCAAGCAGCAAGTGGCTAACGATCTGCCCGAGAAAATTGAGCAGACGATCTACTGCCAGATGGGCAAAGAACAGCAACGACTCTACGACGAAATGCGCGAGCATTACCGCACCTCGCTGTTGGGCATGGTGCGCGATCAAGGCATCGCCAAGTCGCAGATGCACGTGCTCGAAGCGTTACTAAGACTGCGACAAGTGGCCTGTCACCCTGGACTGCTCGACAAGGAGAAGTCGAGCGAGACCTCAGCCAAGCTCGAAGTCCTCACGACACAGTTGGACGAGATCATCGACGAGGGTCACAAGGCGCTGGTCTTCTCGCAGTTCACGAGTTTGCTCGACATCGTCAAGCAGCACTTGGATGAGCGGAAAGTCGTCTACGAGTACCTCGACGGTCAGACGCGCGACCGCAAGCAGCGCGTCGATCGCTTCCAAACCGATAAGGAATGTCCGGTCTTCCTCATCAGCCTCAAGGCCGGTGGTTTGGGTCTCAACCTGACTGCCGCCGAATACGTCTTCTTGTTGGACCCGTGGTGGAACCCCGCTGTCGAAGCTCAGGCCATCGACCGAGCCCACCGCGTTGGCCAAACAAATCGCGTCTTTGCTTATCGTCTGATCTGTAAAGACACGGTCGAAGAGAAGATCGCCGAACTGCAAAAGCAGAAGCGAGAACTCGCCGACGCCATCTTACAGGAGAACAACAACATGCTGAGAAACATGTCGCTCGACGATCTCGACATGCTGTTGTCGTAAGGCTGGTCAAGGCTCGCCGTTCTTAGGAATGACGCTTGATTCGTGGTTCGTTGTCATTGGTCCTTAGTCAGTGGTCAGTGGCACTTACGGACTACGGACCGAGGACTAAGGGCTCCGCGACTGAGATTGGCAACCCTCGCGGGTAATTCCGATCAACTCGATGGAGTGCTGCGAGTCGTCGCTCGCTATCCTGCCCGACCTTTTGAAACTGCTGTCTACAACCACTCATCTCGAAGCCCGTCTTCGAAATTGTCAGGGGTCACTATGGAGTCGCCCTCGCAGGGTCCAAATCGCGATCAACGGCCATCACGCAAAGTCGAAGAGCAGCCGCCAAAGCTCGTGCCTCCGGGCATGCTCTTGGTGCTGTTACTGGCGTTGGTCGTCGTGTTGATCATGAGCTTTTCGTCGTCGATCAACGCTGGTGGTAACGTTGAATACAGCTTCTTCCGACAGCAGATCGACTTCGACAACGTCAAGAAGTTGGAAGTTACAGACACGTACTTTGAAGGCACTTGGCGCAAGAAGCCTGGCGAAGGCGAAGAGCAAGCCAAGTACACCGACAAGTTCCACACGACGGCTCCCAAGACGATTCATGACGACCGCCAGTTCTGGGACAAGCTCTCCAAGAACGGTGTCAATGTCGTCGTGAATAAGGATCAACTCGGCACCGGCATGCAGGTCATGCTGTGGCTCGTTGGCCCAGCAATCTTGGTGATCTTCCTGATCATCATGCTGCGACGGTCTCAAGATCCGATGGGGTCTGGCTTCTTGGGCGGCTTTGCTCGCAGCCCAGCCAAACGCTTTCAAGCTTCGGATCAACGCACGACCTTCAAAGAAGTCGCAGCGATGGAGCAAGCCAAGTCCGAGCTGATGGAAGTTGTCGAGTTCCTCAAGAACCCCGCCAAGTTCCAGCGCCTCGGTGCTCAGATTCCCAAGGGAGTCTTGCTCGTCGGTCCTCCAGGTACAGGCAAAACGTTGCTGGCGCGAGCGACGGCTGGCGAAGCCGGCGTGCCCTTCTATTCGATCAATGGTTCCGAGTTCATTCAGATGTTTGTTGGCGTCGGTGCCAGCCGCGTGCGCGACTTGTTCTCGATCGCCAAAGACAACTCGCCGTGCATCATCTTCATCGACGAAATCGATGCCGTCGGTCGTCATCGCGGAGCCGGACTTGGCGGTGGGCATGACGAGCGCGAACAAACTCTCAATCAGATCCTCAGCGAGATGGACGGCTTCGAGCAGACAGCTTCCGTCATTGTGCTCGCGGCGACGAATCGTCCCGACGTGCTTGACCCCGCGTTGCTGCGTCCCGGTCGCTTTGATCGCCATGTGACAATCGATCGACCGACGCGCGAAGGCCGAGCCCAGATCCTCAAAGTGCATACTCGCAAAGTGCCCTTGGCCGACGACGTCGACCTCGGTGACCTCGCTGGAACGCTGACGGGTTTCTCGGGTGCCGAGCTTAAGAACCTAGTCAACGAAGCCGCGTTGAACGCTGTGCGAGCCAATCGCAACGCAGTCGTTCGCGACGACTTCGAAGTTGCTCGCGATCGAGTGACGATGGGGCCGAAGCGTGAAGAGATCATGAGTGCGAAAGAGCGTCGCATGACTGCCTATCACGAAGCCGGTCACGCGCTCGCTGGTTGGTATCAGCCCGAGACCGACAAAGTTCACAAGGTCACCATCATTCCGCGCGGCATGGCGTTGGGCGTCACTCAGTTCCAACCGGATGAAGACCGAGTGCATACCGGCGAACGTCGTTTGCACGCGCAGCTCGCAATGGCTCTGGCTGGTCGCGCCGCGGAAAAGCTCATCTTCGACGAGTACTCAGCTGGTGCCGAAAGTGACCTCAGCCGAGCCACTCGCATCGCGCGGCACATGGTGGCTCATTGGGGCATGAGTCCCTTGATCGGCCCAGTTGCGTTGCGACAGGGCGAAGAGCACCCGTTCTTGGGCAAAGAGATGCAGCACACTCGCGAGTTCAGCGAAGAGACCGCGCATCAGATCGACCAAGAAATCACGCGGTTCCTCAACGAAGCCTCCGAACGAGCCACGAACTTACTCAAGCAATACGCTGAGCAATTGAAGAACGTCTCGGAAGCTCTGTTGGAGAAGGAGTCGTTGGACTACGAAGACCTCGTGGCCATGCTCGGCCCGCCAGTTCGAGATGCGGATTTAGCAAAAGATGAACAGCCAAAGGTCGAGGGCTCTGCAACGCCGACTCCATAGCAGCTTTGCGATGAGCCACGGAGAGGACTGCTGTCGGCGCACGTCTTATTTCCCCTCGCCCCTTTGGGGAGAGGGGTTAGGGGTGAGGGGCAACTGCCATCGAGCAACAAATTGGTTGTTGCCCGCCTCCGATTGTGACAACGCCGTAACAGAAGCGGCCCGACGATAGACACTCCGACCAAGGCATGTGAACTCTGACGAATTCGGCGAGCCAAGTTGGTCACCGAGATTTCTCAAATCCTTTTCGGGTCAGTCCTAATTTGCACCTGCCTCACCGTGCCAACACTCACTTCCATCGTCGAGCCTGCATGGCAGCGCACTCATCTGCGAGTGCCGCGCGAAGACGGTGCCTTGTTGGCTCGGCCTGCACTCTCTGAGGTCATCGACCTCGCCCGCAGCAACTCGAAGTTGTTGGCCGCCTCCGCTGCCACGGTGCTCAATCAGCCGCTGTCAGAATTCCGACAGCAAGCGAGAACGGAGCTGCTCGCCCTCGCGCAGCAGGAGACATCGAGCCTGCTCGCTGCAACCGGGTGGCACGCCCAGAGCGCAGCGAAGGGCGTGGCT
Organism: Planctomycetaceae bacterium; assembly: GCA_900299185.1. Classification (GTDB taxonomy): domain Bacteria; phylum Planctomycetota; class Planctomycetia; order Planctomycetales; family Planctomycetaceae; genus AM-0621. The sequence goes on along the minus strand of OMIV01000174.1, from coordinate 14,450 downwards.
TCAGAGTCGATAGCAACCCCAGCCGCGCGCCACGCCCTTCCCGATGGTCAGGGCGTGCCACCCGCGTCGTCGATGGTGGGCTCGAACAGCTTGCTCATCGCCACCGGACATCAGCCAGAGATGTTTCATCCCGGAGTGTGGATCAAGCACTTGAGTGTCGGTGCGATTGCGAAACAGCACAGTGCCATCGGGCTCAATCTCGTTGTCGACAACGACACTCTGAACGACACTGCCATTCGAATCCCAATAGGCTCGCGCGAATCGTTGTCCGTCGAGAGTGTTGCCTTCGATGTCTCGCGCCCGGTCCAACCGTGGGAAGAAGCCAGCCTCGTTGACCGGTCTCTCTTTGACTCGTTTGCTGAGCGCGTTGCGAAGACCGTCTCGCCCTGGGGACTCAAACCATTGCTCAGCGACGTTTGGCCGCATGTCGTGCGTTGCTTGCATACGGATTCCAATCTCGCCGCTTGCCTCACAGCCGCCAGAGCACGCGTGGAACGAGAATGGGGCGTCGGCAATCTCGAACTTCGCATGAGTCGTCTATGTGAGTCGACGAGTTTTCGACGCTTTGCTTTGCACCTGATGCGCAACGCCGAGCGGCTGTGTCGGACCTACAACGAAACAGTGGCCGAATACCGCCGCATCAATCGCATTCGCAACGCGTCGCATCCCATGCCCGATTTGCAGCGAGTCGCCGATTGGATCGAGGTGCCACTTTGGATCTGGAAAGCTGGCTCATCGGCACGCAGTCGTGTGTTCGTCCGCGAGCAGGCGGGCAACATGTCTGTCGCTGATGCTCCCAGTTCTGACCGCGTCTTGTTGGAGTTCGATGCAAGTCGGACTGAGGTCGGACTCGCTCAATTGAAGAGCCTGAGCGAACGTGGCTGGCGTGTAAGATCTCGCGCACTGACGACAACCTGCTTCGCGCGGCTCTGCCTGTGCGACGTCTTTGTGCATGGCATTGGCGGTGCGAAGTACGACGAAATCGCCGACCGCCTGATGACACGATTCTTCCAGGTCACAGCACCGGCTTTCGTAACGTTGTCCGCAACGGCACTCCTGCCATTTGCTCCGGCCTTCGAGTCGACCATTGCTGACGTCCGCCAACTCAAGCAGGAACTGCGCGACGCTCAACAGAATGCCTCACGCCATCTCGACGTGCCTGTTGCTAGCACGGTTGCAGCACTGGTTGCTGAGCGAGAAGTCCTCGTGCGCGAGCAGTTGGAAAGCGATGCAGGGCGAATCGCCGCCGTGCCTCCCAAACCGAACGATGATTCCGGCTACTGTCGCTATCGGCGACTGCGAGAGCTGACTCGCGAACTCGCTAACAGCACGCGCGCTCGGCAAGCTCGGTTACAGACGGAGATCGCTCGGGCCGAACAAGAAGTCGCCGCGAACAAGATCATTCTGAGCCGCGAGTTCTCAAGCTGGCTGTACCCAGCCGACAACATCCGCGCCTTGCTGCAGAAGGCGATGGCCAGCTCTTAATGACGCGGGCGGCCCTTATCTGGAGCACTTGGCAAGGCCGTGTTTTCCATGCCTGCCGGTCGGGCAAAGATCATGCGACCGGCGCTGCTTTGCAGAACGCTCGTCACAGTCGCGTCGACTTCCTGCCCAACCATGCTCGACGCAAACTCGATGACAACCATCGTGCCATCATCCAAGAAGCCCACGCCCTGTCCCGCTCCTTCGCCTTCTCGCATGACTTTGACTCGCAGTGAATCGCCATTCAGAAACCGAGGTCGCAAGGCCGCAGCCACATCATTGAGGTTGATGACATCAACGCCCTGCACCGCCGCGACTTTGTTGAGATTGAAATCGCTGGTGACGATCAAGCCGCCCTGATCTTTCGCCAAGAGAACCAAGCGTTGATCGACCGTCTTGCCCTTCACATCGCGATCATCGACTTCCAGCAGTTCGACTTCGGTATGACCAATCGAACGGAGCCGCGCGAGGACATCTAAGCCTCGACGGCCACGAGTGCGTCGGCCCTTGTCCGAGCTGTCGGCAATGTCTTGCACTTCCTTCAACACGAACGATGGCACGATCAACTTGGCATCGATGATCTTGGTCTCAACCACATCGGCAATCCGACCATCGATCAACGCGCTGCTATCGAGAATGAGCGGTCGTCCGCCTTTGAGATCACGAGCGAATTCGACATAGGGAATGACGAATCGAAAGTCGTCCTTCGTCTGCAACAGCCACGAGATGCTGAAGTAAGCCAACACTGCCGGGCACAACAAATTGATGATGCCCGACCACTCTTGCAGCCCCATGCGGAACAAGACCGGACCAAGCGCCAGCATCAACAAGTAAGACAACAGCACGCCGATCAGCAGACCAAAATAGATCGACGAAATGACCTCGACCCGCTTCTTGCGAATGAGGATGTCGATGACCGTGATGATCTGAGTGGCCGGCAAAAGGATGAGCATGGTGAGTGCTCGATGAGCCTCAACAAACGCCGGCAGTGGAGCTTCAGAGTTGACGTAAGCAGCGATAGCTCCAGCGCACACGAAGGCGTAGAGAATTCGAATTACGATCAACAGCATGATGAAACCGCGAGTTCTAATACTGAGCCGACCAAGGCTAGGTCGTCGTCAGTGGAGGAGAAATTCAGGGCGAGAGATCGAGACTCGATACGCAACGTCGAATGGTTGGCGGCAACGGCTCGGAAGGTCAAAGGGCGCGTGATTCTGGTTTCATCGAGATACACCTGCAACCACAACAGTTCGCATCAGGCAAGTTCAGTCTGAAGACTCCATGAAGTCGTGCTGACAACGACGAATGAAGTGATGCGATGCTTCGTTGGAACGAGTTAAGAGCTTGCTCCGCTGAGAACTGACTGCTCCTCATCGCGACTCCTGACTGAAAACATAACGAGCACGCATTGATCTCGATGATGATCAGCGGCTTTGAGCGATCAAAACGGCCTTGCATGCGAGCCGGAGTGTTCCAGCCATTCTCCGCCTGTCGTCTTCTCCGTGCCCTCTGTTTCCTTCTGTTCCAATCGTCTTCATCGAGACTTTGAACAGGAGCAAACAGAGGGCACAGAGACGAAGACAAAGACGAGATGAGGAACACTTAGGAAACGAGTCCCAAGTGGATTTCGCAGTCCTACTTCTTCGCCCCGAAGGCGATGGCTTGCAGAGTCTTTCGCAACTCGGACCCATCTCCGCCGGGAGTTCCTGCTCGCTGAATCAGCAGGATGACGAAGACGTCCTGCTGCGGGTCGATCCAGCCTTGAGTTCCAAACGCTCCCCCATGCCCGTAGGTGCCAGTTGACACCATCTCGGTCGCGCCTTTCGGTTCTCGCACAACGGCGAAACCGAAGCCGAACCCCATGCCATCCACAAAGCCCGTCTTCAAATCACCGGTCTGCACCGACGTCATGGTCTTCAGGCTTGGAGCTGAAATCACTCGGTGACCACCCAGCTCGCCATGATTGAGCAACGCTGTGTAGAGCTTGGCCAGATCCGGCCCCGTTGACAGCAACCCACCAGCCGGAATGGGATGCTTCGCGCTTTGAGCAGACCCCACCAACGGCTTGGCAACTTCAACCAGTTCATCACCCTTCTTCTCATAGAGTCCAGCGACGCGTGCCGCTTGCTCGGGACTGGTGAAGCAGCGTGTGTCGTTCATACCCAGTGGCGAAAAGATTCGTTCGATCATGAACGATTCGTAGGACTTGCCCGAACACACTTCGATAATTCGTCCGAGCGTGTCGATGCCCGCGTTGCAGTAAGCCCATTTGGAACCCGGCTCGAAATCGAGTGGCTGTTGAGAACTCACCAACACGGCCTCCGCGAGCGTGAGATGACGGCGGTTGTAAAGGTCCGCCAGGCCGATCGGAAAACCGCCAGGCAACCCCGATGTGTGAGTCATCAAATCTCGAATCGTGATGACTCGCGCAGGCTTCTTCAGAGTAACAGTGCCGTCCTTGCGTTCGGCCACCATCATCTGACCTTTGAATTCCGGCAGATGCTTCTCAACGGGATCTTCCACACTCAGCTTGCCGTCCTCTTGCAGCAACATAACTCCCATCGCAGTGATGGGCTTGGTCATCGACGCGATGCGAAACATCGTTTCCTTGCGCATGGGCTCCTGCCCCGCAACCTTCGACCAGCCGACCGTTTGAATGTCGGCAATACCCTTGCTCGAACCGACAATCGTCACCGCGCCAGCTACTTCTTTGGCATCGACGAACTTCTGCATCGCCGGACCAATCTGAGCCAACTTCGCCGCATCAAATTCCGCGGCACCAACAGCCCCAATTCCTAACAGTGCCCCTGCCAACATCCCGACTGAAACCGCCATGAACGCACGCCGTCGCAGAACCATGAAACAATCTCCTGAAGTGAAAGAAGTCGTCAGCCTTAGTGTCTCGCGAGAACGTCATCGCACGACCAAGTGCGAGACGTGATCTCTCAATGTGTTCCCCGACCGGGGTATTCGGAAGGCGGCCAACCCATGCAATTCTTGAACGTCGTCGAGAACACAAACGGGTTCTGATAGCCAACCTGATGCGCGATCGTCTCGACCTTCATGTCAGTCGAACACAACAACTCCGCCGCGCGACGCATCCTCAACCATATCAGTTGCTGGCGAGGAGTCCGACCGAGCTCTTGACGACACAGCCGCTCCAATTGCTTCTCACTGAGATGAATCAACTTCGCTAAGTCGCGGCTGCTCCAAGGGTCGCTGAGTCGAGATTCAACCTCAGCCCATAATTGCCAGATGCGTTCATCGACTCGTTGAGGTTCGGAGAATTGCCACACATACCCAAGCACCAGTTGCAGCCAGTGATCAATCAGCTTGGGCACTGCCGCATGAGTCAGTTCCTCATGGAGACCAAGCATCGCATGGCACAACGGCTCGCCTCTGAACTTCGCCAACACGGGGACGCTGCCTGTCGCGAATGGTCGTTGCCCCGGCTCTTCTCGAAAACGAACCCAGCAATAGTCCCACCGCTTGTCCGACGCGCTGCGAAAAGCCTGCCTCGTCCCCGGTGGCAACAGAAACGCTTGGCCGGGACGTACTCGCTGCCATCGACCATCAACAAGGACTCGGCCTTCGCCTGCCAGGCATGCCAAGAAGTAACTGCCGCCGAGATTGGTGCGCACGATCTCAAACGGAGGCGGCATATGCGCGACTCCCAAATGTACGATCTGATGCCGCTTCAGCAACGAGCAAACCGGTGCCTTTCGGAGCCAGTCGCGGCGGTCAGTCGAGTCCGCAGCAATGGCCCATCGCTCGGCCAACGAGCTTTGCAAATCAGTCTCCACCATCGGTAGCTGACGAGCGGGCACAGGCACTCCTTCATCTGCGGTGATCTATCTGGAAGACGGAATACACATTGTGAAAACGTCGGCGAAGTCAGCTACGACGAGGACTTGTCGATCTCGTCGCGCATGATCTGGCAAGCCGCCAACAAGCGCTGGTAGCACGACTCGATAGACTGACCACGACAAAGAATCGTGCAAATGGGAGCGCCCTCGGGAATCTTGCTGCCAGGCTTGGGAATGTCGGCTACCCAAGCCGAGTAAGCTGGCGCATTCCATAACCGTAGATCAGGAACAACGGTGTCTCGTTGAGCGTAGAGCACGAACTTGCCGATTCGCTCCCGAGCCGGCTTAACGGGAAAAGCCCAGTCTTCGTTTGTTCGTTCGGAATCACCAGCGGCTCTGCAATGGCGACCGAGCAGAGTGTCTCCCGTGGCCAATTCGAATACCTCGACGGACGCCGTATAGCGCGGATTGATCTCGATTAGCCACGCAATTTGGCGCTCGTCATCCCAAATGAAATCAATGCCGAACAGCCCCCGAAGTTGAGCCGCACTGGCTATGAGCTCCCCCAAAGCTGCAACTTGTTCGAAGCACGTCGCTGGTAGATCCGTCGAATCAAGCGGACCGATCGAACCCGAGTAGCCAAACGGTGGAGCACCAGCAGACGGCTCCCCAATGAGCTGGCGGCTTAGTCCACAACAGATGCACTTCTTGCCGTCCGCGACGAATACGCCTGAGATCGGAGTGCCCTCAGCGAACTCCTGATAGAAGCAATCCGAGTTACACGGCAGGACTGCACTCGGAAGCACAATCTCGATGCCTCGCCCCCCGGCACTCGCGAATGGTTTCTTGATCCACCGAGACGCCGACGACGGTGAGTCATTCAGCAATTGCTCCGTCGAGCGAACCCGCAACACCGGACGACCGTTTGACTGCAATAGATCGAAGACCCACCACGGGTCGCGTACAAGTTTCAGAGAGTTAGCCCCATTCCCCAACAACCGACGAATCCCGGAAAGTTGTTCAACGAGTTCAGCTCGATTCTCTAAACCCCCGCAATACATCCACGAAGCATCGGGAGCCGCCGTCACAGAGTCAGCAAGCCCTTCGGGAAACTGACAGCAGGGCATGACGACCGCATTCGTCAGCAAGTCTTCGTCCGCAAACTGATCGACGCAATACGGTTGAAAACCGGCTCGACGTGCCGAGTCAGCAGCACTACGAACACTGGCTCCAACCAAGATCAACGGCGGCATGCACTTCACCCGTAGTGAATCGAGCAAATCAAGATTCCCAATCAGAGCGTGACCGGCGTCACTTCATCCAGTTACTTCGATCGGGACGTTCGTCGCGTTGTTTTGGCTTGGGGCGGAGATAATGAGCGACCACACCGAGCGCCACGAATACGGGAATGAGTCGAATCAGAATCTGAGGTCGGGCACTGATGGCCAGAATGGCTAATACTGCGCCCAACGCTGTCGAGGGTGTGACGCTGGCAACCGAGCCGGACTTGCCCTTACTCGGCAGAGCAATCCACAAAGCCGTCATCACCAAACCACTCCGACCAAACGCGGTGACCCACAACTCTTTTCGGTCGTCGCTGGGAAGTCCGAATCGCAACCCGATCGCTGCCGCAACGCAGCCCAACGCCACGAGTCCAACCTTAGTTCGGCTGATCGTTAGTTTTTGTGGGTCGTTATTGGATGTTCCTAATGGCATACGCCAATTGTGGCCACATCAAGACTCAGGAACAATCCGGTGCCAGCCGTCGTCCTAGCGGCCGTTGAACCAGATGCATTCACAACTCGAAGAAATGTGCCGTCGACTTTGCATTCAGAACGGCTTCGGTCGGGACTCTTGGCCTCGGTCATGACCCACGAATGCATTTCCAAATTCAGCCTTTAGCGAACCGCACGATTCGCCGATCTCTAGTGGCCTTCTTGACCGCCATTTCAAATCGCTCATTCAGAATCCATGTTGAATTTCGGCACTTACAGCAGTACTTTCCGGAAGTCTTTGTTTTAGTTTTTCGGAGTTCTTAGCCTCGATGTTCGGGGCTGTTCTTTCTCTTCCGTTTTATTTGGAGAACGAGTTATGAAGTTGCAGACAAAGATGAAGCGTGGCTTCACGCTCATCGAGCTGCTGGTTGTGATCGCAATTATTGCGGTCCTCATCGCTTTGCTGCTGCCTGCAGTCCAGCAAGCACGCGAAGCAGCTCGACGGTCCGACTGTAAGAACAAGATGAAGCAAATTGGTATCGGTGTGCACACCTACCACGAAGCTTTCTTGACCTTCCCACCTGGGTATATCGTTCCGACCGCTTCGACCAACGCGACTGGTGGCGGTTACAGCTGGCTGACCTATGCTCTTCCGAGCATGGATCAGGCCCCTCTTTATAAGAAGTTGAACACCCTCGCTGAGCCGACAAGCGCCGTCGTCAATAACGGAACCACCAACCAAACGTTGGTTTCAACCGTGTTGCCAGCCTTCCGTTGTCCTTCGGACGTTGGTGAAAACCAAGTTGCTGGTACCGTCGTTGCAGGCACAACCTGGGGTACTTCGAACTACGTCGGTAACTTCGGCGTTGGCGTTCCTCAGAATCAGTACACCGCCGTTGGTGCCCCAATCAGCGCGAGCAACACGACTGCCCGTGTTGTTCAAGGTATCTTTGGCCAGAACTCCCGAATTCGTATTCGTGACATTCGCGACGGTACCACCAATGTGATGTTGGCCATGGAACGTCGTATGCCACGAGCCAGCGCAGAGTGGCCAGTACTCGGTAACTCGGCGTTGTTTGGAACGTATGCGTCGTTCTGGGCTGGTTTCTCTGGAAACAACCCCGGTGCGATTCTTGGTACAACACACGAAGATCCAGGCGGGGGTACTGGCGGCTATGCTGGTTCTTGCTTCTCGCTAGGAAGCAATCTTTCTTCTGGCACCTACACGGCTAATCAGCCGTGCCCAGCAACGACAGCAGCTGCCAGCCCACTGAAGATCAATAAGGCTCCGACGACAGTTGTGGCTCCAGCTACAGCTCAGCAGGCTCTCACAGGAGCTATTGTTGAATATGTCTCCGTCGGCTCCAGCAGCTACCACCCAGGTGGGACGCAAATCCTCTTGGGTGACGGCTCGGTTCGCTTTGTCAGCGACAGCGTGGAAATCCAGACTTGGATGAACCTCTCCCGTCGTGCTGACGGCATGGTTCTCGGCGAGTTCTAGGATCTCTGCTGAATTTGCGTGTTAGTAATGAGCCCCTCAAAGGCATGCCTTTGAGGGGCTTCTTTTTTTGATGACCGGAACTCAAAGCCATGCGACCACGCGTGCTACTTCTTCCGCTGGCAGCGGGAATCATTTATTGGGCGTGTGAGTACAAGCTGGGGATGACCTATGTGAAACCTCGAACCGATCAGAAGGTTGTCGGTCTCTGGCGATTAGCCCCCTCATTTGAGGCTCTAGACATCCAAGGTCGCGTTTTCCGTTTGCAGCGCTACATCGGAAGACAAGCAATTCTATTGGTGTTCTTCGATGGCCAAGCTGGACCGGAGAAAGACTCTCAGTTGCAGTTGCTGATCGCGAACAAGGATCGCATCGACTCCAAAGGTTTACTCGTTATCGCAGTGAGCAACGCGCTACCTCAGAAGAATCGCCAGTCTGTAGTGCCAAAGAGCATCAAACTCGTGACTGATCTCGATCCACTGTGGGCGGCTCATCGAATCTGGAATTCATTTGATGAAGAGACAGAGCGGCCACTCTTCCAAGTGTTTGCGATTGACCGAGCTGGAAATACTTTTGCCACTTCCGAAGGAACGCCCATTCCACTTGAGAATCTCGAAGAGTGGATTCATCGCTAACGGTCGAAGTATGCCACAGGGGAACCCATTCGATTCACGAAAGCTGCACGCTCGCGATATGGTCCCGCCCCTTACATCAGCGTCGTCGAGATTCCTTACCACAAAGAGCGACCAACATGGCCACCATTACGGTTGATGTTCCTTTCGATTCGAGCCAAGAGATCGTTGTCCCAGTAGCGTTACTCAAGCAGTTGATTATCACGCTGCTTGTTCGGAAGGGGATGTTCGAGGTAGAAGCCACCATCGCCGCTGATCGGCTCATTGAATCCGATTTGCGTGGCATCCATTCCCATGGAAGTCGGTGTCTGAAAAAGTACATCGAAGCGATGGATGCAGGTGATATCGATCCTCGAGCGATGATGATTACGGCCGTTGAGACTCCAGCGATTGCCGTTCTCGAGGCGAGCAGCGGACTGGGGCACGTCGGGGCAACGCGCGCCATGGAGCTGGCGATCAAGAAGGCCCGAGACGTCGGCACGGGAACGGTCATCGTCAAGAAGGGCCAGCACTTCGGTGCCGCAGCTTGCTACGTGATGATGGCGATCAAGGAAGGTATGGTTGGGTTCTGTACGACCAGCACAGGCACAGCAACTGTCGCCGCTTACGGAAGCCGACAGCCAGGCACAGCCAATCACGCACTGGCTTGGGGCATCCCTACAAAGTCGGGCTTCCCGTATGTGCTTGATATGGCAGTCGCTGAATCGTCTTGGGGCAAGATTGAAACGATGGGCATGTACGGCCTGCCGATTCCATTGGGTTGGGCATTGGACGAAGCCGGTAATGACACATCCGATGCCAAGGCCGCCAAGACACTCTTGCCAACAGCGGGAGCTCGAGGTTCCGCGATGGGCTTTGTCTGCGCTGCATTGGCCGGTGGATTGATCGGCCGCAAGACCCCAATTCACAAGGTCAAGAACCCCTTCGGTCCCGGCTCGGACCACTTCTTCTACGTGATCGATCCAAGCCACTTTGGTGCCAAGGATCGGTTCCTGGCCGAGATGGACGCGACCATCAACGACGTCCGAGCACTCTCACCAGCCGACGGATTCGACAAGGTTCGAGTCGCGGGCGAGTTGGAATGGGAGCGCACTCAAAAGTGGCTGGCTGAAGGGCTGCCGCTGCATCGCGATCATGTTTCTGGTCTGACAGAACTATGTCGCTCCTTGAAATGCACGCTCCCAGAGGGATGGCCACTTTCATAGTCGCGACTCTTCGAGATGCAGCTAACGCAGCGACGCGAGTGTAGCTGCACTTACATCATGGCCGCAGAGGCGCGATGACGCATTACCCTCGCACTAAGTCCCGCCCGCCGGTTCTGGTGCGGCGCCTGCCGTTGAAGTACCGCTGCTGAGATCGCTAGAGGGCTTGGCTGTCGTTCGCTTCGGCAGATCGAATGTCCGAAAGCGATTCATGCCAACGAACCGCGACGCAGCGGCTTCGTCGCCAGAGGCTGCGGCATCCAAGGTTGTGGGCAGGATCACCGTGAAGGTACTGCCCTTCCCGAACTCGCTCTGAAGTTGAACCTCGCCGCCCAACAGTCGGCTCAGCTCCTTCACGATCGACAGCCCCAGCCCCGTGCCTTCATAGCTGCGAGTGAGTGCGTCTTTCTGTCCGGGCTGCCCTCGCCCTTGCCGGAACTTTTCGAAGATGCGTTCTTGCTCGTCGAGCGGAATACCGATGCCGTTGTCTTCGACGATTAGCGCGCACCGACCGTTCTCGCGAGCCTCCGCCTTAACGCGCACTCGACCACCTTCAGGCGTGAACTTGATCGCGTTGGACAGCAAGTTGTTGAGCACCTGCTGCAACTTACCGGCATCCTGATAGAGCAACGGGACGTCGGGCTCGACGTTCCAACTCAGTGCGATATTGCGCCGCTCGGCCAACGGCACCATCGTTCCGATCTGACGTTCAATGAGATCACCCATCGAGAACTCAACGGGGTGCAGCTCCATCTTGCCGCTTTCGATCTTCGCCAAATCGAGCACGTCGTTGATGAGCGCCAGCAGGTTCTTTCCCGAAGTTTGGATGTTGGTCACGTAGCGCTTCTGCTTGTCGTTCAAGTTGGCGGCGTCACTCAGCACGTCGCTGAATCCCAAGATGCTGTTAAGCGGTGTGCGCAGTTCATGGCTCATGGTCGCCAGGAATTCGTTCTTCAGATTGTTCATCTCGTAAAGCTGCAAGTTGACGTGAGCCAGCTCATCAACTTTGCCATCGAGATCCTTATTCAAGACCTGTAACTCTTCCTGCACCGTAACAAGGTGCCGCAACATCCGATTGAAGGCGTGGCTGAGTTCTTCAAATTCGTCGCCGGTGCGAATATCAGCACGCATATCGAGATTGCCGCGAGCGATAGCATCGCTCACCCGCTTCAAGTGCAGCACCGGCTTGGTGATGACGTACCTCACGACCAAATAAATGGCCAAGATCGCCAGCACGACTTTCACGAACTCAGAGGTCATCACGAAGGCGTTGGTGCTGTGCAAAGCCGACTCAACGTCGTTCAACGGCAGGACAATCTTGGCCATGCCGATCAGGTCGCCTTCTTTCACGTCGACCAGAGTTCCATCCTCGGCAGAGCGCTTCGTGTGGTGATGGCACAGGATGCACGAAGCTTTGGCTTCGACAGCTTCGTAGTAGTGGTACTTGTTCTCGTCGCGCTGAATGGCGACATGCTCTTTCTTACCACCGCGAAGTTCCTGCAATGCGATGCCGTCAATCGAATCATCGGGACGTCGGCTGGCATCGGCTTTGGGATCGACGTTGAACAGATCGCGGTTGTGAGGCGGCTGCAGTTCCAAGCTGAGCTTCTTGATCTGATCCATCTGCTGCACGACGCCGGTGCCTTCCGTAACCGCCGTGGTGGGATCTGCGGGAAGAGTGCTATCGGGCGGTTGGTTGTTGTCTGGCTCGCTGGGCTTGTTGCGAATCTTCGACGACCACTCCCAGTGCTCTTCGACGATCATCGGAGCGACGAGCAGTTTGGCGAAGCGGCGATTTTGCTCGTCGATCAGATTCGAAGTTTGCCACCAATAGAGCCCGAAGGTGACAACGGCCAGCACCGTCAAACCGAAGCCAAACAACACCAAGCATTTGACTTCGAAGTTCGTCTCGCCCAGCAACCGTTTGAGCGTGCGATAGGACATGGCAGCAGATTCCTACGAATCAATGACAACGGACCAATCAGAAGCGGGCCGAGTGTAAATGAATCGCGAGGTAACTCGCAGGCGCCCGCAGCCAGATGCTGGCCGTATTCCGCAACCCGCCGAAGTCAGCCTTCGAGAAGTTCGTACGTCGACGCGTTCATCGCCCCTGTTAAGCACCGACAAAACCGGCTTCTAGCGACCACTGGTCGAGCTCGCGGCGCGGTTGTTCGATCTCTCGCACAGAGTCGACTCAGTCAGCATGATCCCGCCCCGCTGACGATGGACTCGTGGCTGGTGGCGTTGGCTCATCTCCTTGTTTCACTCGTGCTGATGTTCGTTGAGAAGGACTCTGCTTTGACTCGCAATCTGCGCATGACACTCGCTTACGACGGCACGCGGTATGTCGGTTGGCAAGTGCAAGCCAATGGACTCTCTGTGCAAACCGTTGTCACAAAGGCCATCAAGCAGACCAGCGGAGAAGACGTCAACGTGCTGTCTGCCGGACGCACGGACTCGGGAGTGCATGCCCTCGGCCAAGTGGCCAGCTTTCGGACTGAATCGCGCATCCCGCCAGAGGGCTTTCGCAAGGCCATTCAGAACTTCTTGCCGGATGACATTCAACTGCGAGACGTCTCCGAGGTCGGCTTGGACTTTCATGCCACGTTCTCGGCCAAGTCCAAGCGTTATCGATACGTCATTCACAACAGCCGCGTCTTCAATCCGTTCTATCGACACTACGCCTGGCACTATCACGCGGTCTTAGATTCACGAGCCATGCACGAAGCCGCTCAAGAGCTGGTTGGCACGTATGACTTCCGCAGCTTCGAATCCAAGTGGCCCAACAAAGCCACCAGCGTGAGAACCATCATGGAGCTGACCGTGAAGCGTCAGCGGTTTTTGCCGAATGGATTCTCGGCAGCAGAAACGCCAACCAGTCCCGAGGACGCAGGTGACTTCATCTGGGTCGAGATCGTCGGTGACGGCTTCCTTTACAACATGGTGAGAACCATCGTCGGCACGTTGATTCCCGTCGGGCGCGGCATCTACAACGGAGCTGAAGTGCGTCGCATCCGAGACGTCCAAAGACGCCCCGAAGCCGGCGACACCGCCCCCGCTCACGGTCTCTACATGGTCGAAGTGTATTACTAACGACAGCTCGAACGGCCAAGGACCGCCAACCTGGAGTACTCCGGCTCGACGGAGCCCTCCAACTCAGCGGCACCGCGACACCTCAAGAAACCAGCCACCGTCGCCAGTAACGAGCCTACAAGAGACATCCTTCTGCTAACCCAATTCTGGCGACGAAGCGATTCGACCAAGTCATCGCTGTGCCGCTGACGTGGAGGGCTCCGTCGAGCCGGAGCACTCCAGGAAGCGTCGACTGAGTTCCCAGCCGAGTGCCGAACGAACCCCGCATGACAGCGCCGCTTCGATCCTAAGAGCGACCAAGCAGCTCGGCCTCGGACAGACGGTTCGTGGGTTTCAACGAAGAGAATTTGAAACGCGGAGAACGCTGAGATCGCAGAGAAGTACCGGAGAGAAACAACTCATCTCCTGTCTCCCCCTCTGCGTTCTCCGCGTGCTCTGCGTTTCAACTCTTTTTATGGCCTCTCATCCGCCATCACCGGACCGAGCAGTTCATCCAGATGTGGGGCGATGGGTTCCAGCGGTCCCGTGGTGGAGTGCGCGGCTTGCAGGCGGCGTTCGATCTCAGTGGAGGACATTCCCATCTGCTCGGCCGCCTGGCGATAAGCACGCCGATCGCTCTCTAGGTCAGGATGCGGGATCCCGTTCTGGCGTTCAAAAATCAAGTCGATCACCACTTGCCGCCAGAAGAGCGGCTCGGCCTTCGATAGACGGTTCGTGGCCCGGAGCAAATGCGCCAGGTTGTTGAGGTCTCTGGCAACCTTGGGGTGTTCGGGTCCGAACGACTGCTCGTCGATCGCCAGCGCCCGACGCATCAGCGGCTCGGCCTCCGACAGACGGTTCGTGGCCTGGAGCAACAACGCTAGGTTGCTGAGAGCACTGCCATAGTTCAGGTGCGGCTCTCCTCCGGGGCGAACCAAGCCATCACGTTCAATAGCTCGACGGCTTCTGTGGCGAGTTTCTCCAACGTGATCTGCCAGGTCTTTGCCAAGCTGCGCGGGTACTTCATCAGCCGCCCGTCGTAC
>OMIV01000173.1 GCA_900299185.1 Planctomycetaceae bacterium | reverse complement strand
TCATGAACCGTCGCCACTTCTTGTCGGCTCAGACGTTTATGCTCGGAAACCTGGCATTGAATTGGTTGCTGCAGCGCGACGCCATGAGCGCCGGACCAAAGCCGACGTTGGAAAAGCAATCGTTTGATCTGCATCCCAAGCCAACTCATGCGGCGCATCGTGCTCGTGCAATGGTGAGTATGTTTATGCAAGGAGGACCAAGTCATGTGGACCTCTGCGATGAAAAACCGGAACTGAAGAAGTTCCACATGCAGGACTACTCGGGCGGCGACTTCAAGTTCGACAGCGTTGATCAAGCCAGTCGCAAACTCTTCTCAGGCCCGTGGACGTTTCGTTCGCATGGCGAATGCGGTCTGAGACTCAGCGAGCTACTGCCGCATCTTGGCACGGTAGCGGATGACATCTGCTTGATTCGCTCAATGCGGACGGCGGTCAACAATCACGGCCAGTCCATCTTCGCTCTGCAACATGGGACGATCGCGCCGGGCCGGCCGTCACTCGGGGCCTGGATGACTTACGCACTCGGCAGCGAGAACGACAACTTGCCCGCGTTCATGGTCTTGCGAGATCCCGCGTCGCTGCCGGTTGAAGGCGTCTACAACTGGTCGAACGGATTCTTGCCGTCGTTGTTTCAAGGAACTGTCGCGCGTCCTACAGAGCCTCGCATCGCGAATCTGGATGCGCCGCCTTATCTTCGAGGGCGACCTCAAGAGAACTTGCTGGAGTTTCTTGGCCAACTCAATCGCGAGCACTTGCAAGCTCGGCCCGGCGAGAATGATTTATCGGCACGTATCGCGAGCTATGAACTCGCGGCACGCATGCGAACGGCTGCCAAGGAAGCCTTCGATATCAGTTCAGAGACGCAGGCCACTCAGTCGATGTATGGCTTCGACCGTAGCGAGACGAAAGAGTTTGGGACGAGATGCTTGATTGCCCGGAGGTTGATTGAACGCGGAGTCCGCTTCGTCCAAATCTTTACCGCCAATCAAGAGTGGGATCATCACAGCGGCATCGTTGCGAGCTTGCCTCGTGCCGCGAAGAAGGTTGATCAACCCGCAGCGGCTTTGGTCGCTGATCTGAAGCAACGAGGGTTGCTTGATACGACGCTGGTCCATTGGGGCGGCGAGATGGGACGCCTGCCTGTCATTCAACAGGGCAAGGATCTCGGACGAGACCACAACACATACGGGTTTAGTCATTGGCTCGCCGGAGGAGGCGTGAAGGCTGGTGTGACATACGGAGCGACTGACGACATCGGGCATCAGGCCGTCGAAAACGTGGTAATGCACTACGACTACCACGCGACCCTGTTCCATCTTTTCGGACTCAATCATCAGCGAGTCTCATTCCCGCGCGGTACGACAACCGGACAACTCGTCGAGGCGGACAAAGCCAGGATCGTGCAGGAAATCTTGGCCTAAGAGTCGGCCCCAGTAGATTGCTGATGATCGATCACAAACGACTGCGTTTAGGCAAAAGTGTCGGGGCCATTCCGATCGTGTTTTTCAAACTCCACGGAGCTGATTGCCATGCTGGAACTAGTTGCTCAAGAAGCATCCAATTCACAACTTGATTGGATAATTCGCACGTCGGGACTGGGTGGGCTCTTCGTTGTCATGACATCGCTCGTGGTGTTTGTGCTGACGATCGTTGTCGTTATTCGAGGACGCGGCCCGATCGTCGGACCAACACTTGTGCTGCTGCTTCACGGTCCCTTCGCGATGTCGATCATGTGGTTCTTAAAGAGCCTTATCGCATCCTTTAGCGTCCTGGCGATGAGCGACCAGGCTGTTGTCTCTGCTTCAGTCTGGGCAGAAGCTCTTTCGGAAGCGTTGCTACTGCCCTTTGAAGCACTCTTATTGACGATTCCCAGCTACTTGGTCGCCGTTATCGCTCTCTTGGTTCGATCTCTGGGGCGGTCGAGTGATGGCTCGCTTGAATCAACAGCGACCGGCCGTTGAACGCCGACGTCTTTCTTGGAGTTGCCTGCACTCACGCAGCGGGGCGACGTCAAATCAGCACGTCGGTTTCGAGTCCGAACGTGCTGAGGTATGCTGCGGAGTTCGATTACTGGAATAGGTATTACTCGGCCTTGGGCTTGTCGGCAGGTTTGGGTTCGGCCTTCTTTGCGTCAGCTTTCTCGACCTTGCCGAACATCAATCCGCCAACGGCTCCATGCTGCCACGTTCCGGCATAGCGATCGCCATGAAACATCACGCGGGATGAGAACGTGCCCAGGCCGGGAATTGTTAGTTCGTCGAGGACTATGACTGGAGTCGTGCCGGCCCATTTGACGGTCAAGATCAGTGGGATCGAATTGCCCTTCAAGTCGTAGCTGAAAATGTATGTGTCCTCTTTGCCGGGCATCTTCTTAACTGAGCCGAGCTTGTAACGATCAGGCTTCAGTGGCTTGTCTCCGGTTTGCCCGTCAGTTGTGAAGAAGCCGACAAGAGATGATCCACTTAGTAGTTCCTCAAAGTCTTTCTCCGCTTGCTCGCGGGTCTTTACGGGAGCTTTCTCCAGCGGCGGTTGATCTGCTTTCTTAGGAGCGTCTTGCGCCAGCAACTGTGGCACAAACGACGTGGTCAGGATCAATGCAGTGAGAAACAGTCGTCGCATGGCGGTGAGTCCTTTCGGCATGAGAAAGAGTTTCGAATCGGCCAAGTTTCGCGGCAATTTGGCCAAGCTTGGGAGTGGGAGGTTATTGCCTGGCCCGGCTGCGAGCATTTCCTGGATCTGGTCGAGTGACGGGCTGATTAACCCTGTCGCTGTGTCGAGAGAAGCCTCCGCTCGCCGATGAGAGTTTGCCGACCAGGGCGACTTTAGCAATGCCCACGGTGGAGTGTCTTAGGGGACGAGCATGCTTTGTCGGATGATCATCATGGCTGTGGCGTGTCTGTCAGCGGTGGGCTGTCAGTTGCCAGACTATTACCGTCCGGGTGGTTTCAGCAGTTCTTACCAACGTCTCAAAGTCGTTCCTCCAAGTGTTCCATCGACTCCGACCATGCTGTCACCAGTGCCGACTTCAATGCACAGTGACGTTGTGAAATAGGACTTGTTTCGAGTCGTAGAAAAAGAAAATGCCACAGTCCGAGGACTGCGGCATTTTCCGGAGGAAGGTGGATTCAAGTCTTAAAGTCATCGATCGTCGGATCGAGCGACCTTGAGGTCAACTAGCTGCAACCCATGCTGGCACCACAGTTGTGGCACAAGTAGCAGTTGCCGTTGCGGACGGTGATCGCTCCGCAGCCATCGCATGCCGGAGCATCCGATTGGAAGTGAGCAAACTGCTGGCTGCGAATCGCAGGGCTGTCAGCCGGTTCGAGTTGCTCCTTCGTCGCCTTCTTCAAGTGCGAATCGATCAACCCCGCTACCTCGTCGGTCAGCTTTTGCTCTGAAGTGATCTTCGACTCGATGGGAGTCGCCTTCACGGTGTGGTTTGTCGAATGGCCACCATGATTGTTGGCATTCGGAGAGTTCTTCTCCCGGAAGCCGGGCAAGAATTGAATGCCGAGCCAGCGATAGATGTAGTCCACGACGCTCTTGGCGTTGGGCAGCTCTGGATTGCCGGTCCAGCCAGCGGGTTCAAATCGCATGTGCATGAACTTGTTGACGAGAGCTTCGAGAGGCACACCGTACTGCAACGCCATCGACGTCAGCGTTCCGATGGTGTCCATCAAACCGCCGATGGTCGAACCTTCCTTCGCCATGGTGATGAAGAGTTCGCCGGGCGAACCATCCTCGTAGAGACCGACGGTGATGTAGCCATCATGACCGGCGACCGAGAACTTGTGCGTCAACGAGTGACGAGTTGATGGCAAGCGGCGTCGAGCTGGACCAACTTGAATGATGGGCTGCTCGTTCTTCTTCTTACGATCGCTTTCCTTCGTGGTCGCCAGCGGCTGGCTTTGCTTGGACCCATCGCGATAGATCGCAAGTGCCTTGAGTCCCAGCTTCCAACCTTCGATGTAAGCGTCCTCGATATCGGATTCGGTCGAGTCGGCTGGCATGTTGACGGTCTTGGAAATTGCACCCGACAAGAACGGCTGAGCTGCCGCCATCATCGTGACGTGCGCCTTCCATGCGATGGTGCGAGTGCCCTTTGCAGCCTTGAAGGCACAATCGAAGACTGGCAGATGTTCGGCTTTCAGATGCGGAGCACCTTCAATCGTCTCTTGAGTATCAATGAACTTCAGGATGTCAGTGACCTGCTGCTCGTTGTAGCCCAAAGACTTCAAGGCTTGAGGCACCGTGCGGTTCACGATCTTCATCATGCCGCCACCGGCCAGTTGCTTGTACTTGATGAGCGCGATGTCCGGTTCGATACCCGTCGTGTCGCAGTCCATCATGAAGGCGATCGTGCCGGTTGGAGCCAACACCGTCGCTTGAGCATTGCGATAGCCGTACTTCTTGCCGGAATCGACACATTCATCCCACACCTGACGAGCAGCCTTCCGCAGATACTCGGGGCAGGCCGAGTCGATGCGATTGGTGGCATCGCGATGCATCTCCATCACACCGAGCATCGAGTCGCGGTTCTCTTTGTAACCAGCGAACGGGCCGATGTAGCTCGCCATGCGGCTAGAGGTCAGGTAAGCCTGGCCATTGAGCAGTGCTGTGAACGCACCGCAGATACCGCGACCAGCGTCGCTGTCGTAAGGAATGCCCATCGACATCAACAAGCTGCCGAGGTTGGCATATCCCAATCCCAGCGGACGGAACAGGTGGCTGTTCTCGGCAATGGCGGGCGTTGGGTAGCTGGCGTGATCGACGAGGATTTCCTGGGCCGTGATGAAGATCGAGCAGGCTCGACGGAATCGCTCGACATCGAACGTGCCGTCTTCCAACTGGAACTTACGCAGATTGATGCTCGACAAGTTGCATGCAGTGTCGTCGAGGAACATGTACTCGGAACACGGATTCGAAGCGTTGATTGGTCCCGTGTTCTTGCAGGTGTGCCAGCGATTAATAGTGGTCTCGTATTGGACTCCAGGATCTCCGCAGTACCAAGTGCCGTGAGCGATCTGGCCCATCAGATACTTGGCATCGTACTCGGGACCAGTCTTAGTTTCGTCCGTGACCCAGTGCGTCGTCCACTTGCGGCTATCGACCACCGACTTCATGAAGTCGTCCGAGACGCGCACGGAGAGGTTCGCGTTTTGGAACATGATCGAGCTGTAAGCTTCGCCATTGAAGTTCGAGTCGTACTCGCCACTTTCAATGAGCACTCGCGCCTTCTTCTCTTCCTTGGCCTTGCACTGGATGAACTCCAGAACGTCGGGATGCCAGTCCTTGAGGCTCTGCATCTTGGCTGCTCGGCGAGTCTTGCCGCCCGACTTCACTACTGCAGCGATCTGGTCATAGACCCGCATGAAAGAGAGCGGCCCCGACGGCGAACCACCGCCTGACAGCTTCTCTTTAGACGATCGGATCGTCGACAAGTCCGTGCCCGTGCCGGAACCAAACTTGAACAACATGGCCTCACTGCGAGCCAATCGCATGATGTCTTCCATGTTGTCTTCAACAGACTGGATGAAACATGCGGAAGCTTGTGGGTACTCGTATGGAGTATCTGGTCGGCGAATCGACCGGGTCTCAACGTCATACCGATAGTTACCGCGCGAGCCCTTCACACCGTATTGATGGTAGAGACCAACGTTGAACCAAACCGGCGAGTTGAAGCAGCCGAACTGGTGCAGGCAGAGCCAAGACAGTTCGCGGTAGAAGTTTTCTCCGTCTGCTTTCGATGCGAAGTAGCCGTCCTCGGTACCCCAATCAGCAATCGTACGAGCGACGCGATGAATGACTTGCTGGACGCTGCTCTCTCGTTCGGGCGTGCCGTGCTCACCATAGAAGTACTTGCTGACGACGACGTTGGTCGCCAGGGCGCTCCAGTCCTTCGGAACAAGGCAGCGAGTCTGCTCGAAGAGCACCTTGCCGTTTTCGTCCTTGATCGCAGCAGTGCGCTCTTCCCACTCAACGGTGTCGAATGGATCAACACCAACGGGGCAGAAGCACGGCTCGATCTGCATGGGAGATGATTCATTGACGACGGTAGCGACTCGGCTGGCTTCGCTGTTCATAAGGTCTTCGTCCTCAAAGAACGCCTTGTTGCGGTGCATCATGCACTCCTTCGTGAAGAAAGATGGGGCCACGGGAAACTGTGGCAAGAGA
Organism: Planctomycetaceae bacterium; assembly: GCA_900299185.1. Taxonomy (GTDB): domain Bacteria; phylum Planctomycetota; class Planctomycetia; order Planctomycetales; family Planctomycetaceae; genus AM-0621. The sequence continues at coordinate 35,702 of OMIV01000173.1, read as the reverse complement.
AATGGCGCAATGAACTGACAGAAAACAGAAGCGGAACTGGGTTCGTCGGGGCGCAGAGCGATCCCGAAGAGATACGAACTGGGAGAAATTCCGGCAGAGATACTCATCCCTGCTCGCCGAAATCAAAAGCGTGACCGTCCTGGAGTGTCGTAATGGTTCCTCGCTGCCAAACGCAAAAAGGCAGTGAGATCTCAATGACAAAACCGCAGGCAAGCACCCCGAAGGGCTGCCCTAACACGACCAACTCAGGCTCAACACCTGCCCTAGTCATCGTCATTCTGCCCCCCGACGCTAGCACAATTTGTTGTGTGTGCCGTCTTGTTTGGCTCGAGATCTAGGGGGTCAGACGCGGCGGGGTGGATGATAGGCCCGGTACTCGGACTGTCAAGCAGCCATGTTTCGAAGTTGGTCTCAGATGGGGAGCAGGACTTGCCGGAAAGTCCTGTCGTTTCGGGATTAAGGCAACATCATCAAAATCGGAAAAATCGATCGATGTGGTACGAAATGATCAGTGGAGCAAGCTGGCTGACAGGCTGCAAAACGATGCTGAGTAAGATCTATTTCGATACCATTAGTCACGTGATTATGGCTTTAAAATAAGGGAGAAGTACGATTTTGAGGTCTCAAGAATAGCCGCGTTTATGCGGGTTAAACGAACGCTTGGTTGGATGTCGGAGTTGAGCGAGATGATTGCTGAGAGCTGTGTTCTGCGACGTATCACCTAACCGCGTGGAATGCCGTACTGTTCTCAAGCAAGAGAGAGCAGGATGCGCTCGAACCAGTGGAGTCGGTTGGTAGAGTACCAGTTTAATTGGCGGGCGTTTTCAACCTTGGGATTCTGTTGCGAGATGGGATTAGGTTCGAACAAGGGGCGGTACTGTGGATCTCCAGTTGGCTGGCAAGGTCGTGCTTGTGACGGGTGGTTCCAAGGGCATTGGTTTGGGGATCGTCAAATCGTTCCTTTCTGAGGGGGCGAAGGTCGCAAACGTGAATCGCAGCGCCGAGGATGGTCGGCAGCTTGAAGTCGAATCTGCCAAACGCGGCCAAGACTGCTACTTCATCCAAGCCGATCTCTCCGATGTCTCAGCTTGCCAACGAGCGGTGGATGCGACGGTCACTCGTTATGGGCGTCTGGACGTGCTCGTTAACAACGCGGGTGTGAATGATGGCGTCGGCTTAGATGCAGGACCGGATGCCTTTCTGGCTTCGCTGCAGCGGAATCTGCTGCATGTCTACGCGATGGCCCACTATGCGTTGCCACATCTGAAGCAGTCCCAGGGGTGCATCATCAACATCGGCTCGAAGGTCAGTGTGACCGGGCAGGGCGGGACTTCGGGATATGCGGCTTCGAAGGGCGGTCTTAATGCTTTGACGCGAGAATGGGCACTCGACCTCGCTCAAGATGGCATCCGCGTGAATGCCGTTATTCCGGCTGAAGTCTGGACCCCGTTGTACGAAAACTGGCTCGACACCATGCCCGACCCGCTGGGAACACGTCGTGCGATTGAGGACATGATTCCCTTCGGACAACGTTTCACAACGTGCGAAGAGATTGCCGACACGGTGGTGTTCGTAGCATCCCCCAAGTCGAGCCACACGACTGGGCAGATCTTGTTTGTGGACGGCGGATACACGCACTTCGACCGTAAGTACTCGGCCAAGCAATAGCCCAAGCATTGCCACTTCGGATATGTCATCGCAAAGCGGGAATTGGAAGGCGGGTTAGTGCCTCAAGAGGAACTCGTTGGAGTTCAGCAACGCAAATTGCACGTCGGCAAGCCCGTCACGGCGATCGGGAATCGTCTTCAAGTGCTTGCGGACGATGTCGCGCTCCGAGTCGGTGGGGCGTCTAGTCAGCGTCGTGAGATAGATCCGTTCGACGATGTCATCGTCCTTGAGTCCGGCTGCTAACCAGACTCCGATGCGTCCTTCTGTGGAGCGGATATTGGCCATCAAGTTGGGGTTATTGAGCAGATGGATCACTTGGCCCAGAGATGGATCTGATTCGCGAGCACACTCGCACGATGCATCTCGAACTGGCTTCGAAAACGCCTTGAGGAAGTGATGCTCGACCGCTCCGTCGGCCAGTTCGATCGCCTTAGTCCCGCGCGGGTAGCCGGGGAATTCTTCGGGGACTCCGACTGCTGAAGTCACGGCATCTAGGACTTGTTCAGCGCTCAGCATGCCGATGGTCGCGTGAGCAAAGTACTTAGCCGGGTTAGCGGCGCGTGGCGACTGTTTGGCGGGAACTTGCGAACTAAGTTGATAAGTCGACGAATTCAGGATCGTCTTGAGCACGGGCTTAAGTCGGAACCCTTCGGTTCGGAAATGGGCGGCTAGGTCGTTGAGGAGTTCCTCATTCGCCGGAGGATTGGTGTCTCGAAAATCATCAACGGGATCGACAATCCCGCGACCCATGGCGTGATACCACAGTCGGTTGACGATCGATTTCGCAAAGAACGGATTGCTCGGTTGAGTCAGCCAATCCACGAGTTTGGGACGGCGGTCTTCCTCGGGCTTGAGATCAACTGGTTTGCTTCCGAAGGCGATCGGAGCAACGACTTCACGCGTCACGGGATGACGCAGTTCATCGCGGCGGTCGAGGTAGATCGTTTCGTCGTCTTTGCCGAACTGCTGCCCTTTATTTTTGACGCGCGCGAAGTAGGCGGCCAGTCCGTAAAAGTCGCCTTGAGTCATCGCTTCAAAGGGATGGTTGTGGCAACGAGCACATCCAATGCGGACGCCAAGAAAGAGTTGAGCCATCGCTTCCGCAGCATCTTCAGGCGTTCTCGCAATGCGATGAAAGTTGGCTCCGGGCTGGTGCAACGTGTTGCCTTGGCTCGTGAGCGTTTCGCGAGCGAATTGGTCGAACGGCAGATCCTGTCGAAAGCGTTCGACAAGATATCGATGAAAGCTATGCACGCCCCGGCGGCTGATCGTGACGTCGCTGCCGCGCATCACGTCGGCCCATTTCAGTGCCCAGAAATAGGCAAATTCATCGCGGCTTAGCAGCGAGTCGATCAACTTGGCTCGCTTGTCGGAAGCAGTTGAATCAAGGAATTGGCGAGCCTCATCTGCGGTCGGCAAGGTGCCAATCGTGTCGAGGAAAACTCGCCGCAAGAACACGGCGTCCGAAGTCAATTCGGCAGGAGTAATCTGCAGGGCTCGTTGCTTCGCAAACACATGCTCGTCGACGTAGTTGACGACCGGCGGTGCCTTATGGACGAAGTTAGGATCTCGTCGGACATAGGTCATTTTCGAGCCGACAACCTGACTCAAATACCGAATCAAGAATGTTGCTTCGGCGGTGTTGTGGAACTCGACGAGCCCGGATGTGGAGACCGAAGCCGCAGTCTCATCGTTAGAACTAAAAACGGACTGCTGAGTGACGTCGCGGCGACTGCCGTCATCGAAGTGAGCGATGGCGATGAGTTGTTGTTGAGGCTGAGATTCCAGCAGTTCGCGACGAGTGGGCAGAACTTCAAGGCGGACGAGAGTGCGCGGTTTCTCCGACTGCTGGCAGCCTTCCGCGATCCATGTTCGCAAGACGTGATATGCCTCGTCGCCCTTGCGGAGCCGAATGCCACCTTGATGAGGCACGCCGCCGTTAGCTTTGAGCAGAATCAAGCTTTGCTCGGGATCAACGGTATTGATGCGGCGACCGGATGCCTCGCGGCCCAACGTGCCATAGTCCAGACGCGGATCGAATCCTCGCAGACTCAGCCGGAAACCGTTCTTGCCTTGAGGCGATCCGTGGCATGGTCCCGAGTTGCAACCGGGCTGACTCAGGGCCGCTATCACGTCGGTATGAAAATCGATCGGTAGGGCGATACCGGCATTGGTCACTGTGACTTTAACGCGTGCTTCGTGCGTTCCTGTCTTCGCGACGATCTCGGTTTCGCCGTCGCCTTTAACGATCGCCAGACCGGTCGGTGTAATCGTCGCGACATCAGGGTTCAGGCTATGGAAGCTGACTTGTCGAGTGAGATCTGCTGCGACATGTGAACTCTCTTCACTCGAGACATGACCGCTAACCAGCAACTGCTGCCGACTTCGCGAACCATCTAAGGCGATGGTGGTTGGGCTGATGGTCAACTTCACGAAGGCTGGTTCAGCCGCCGAGGTGCGAACGCTGAATGCCATCAAAGAGAGCACGGATACAACGCAAGTGACGAATGATGTGCGAGCCACTTTGAACCTCGGCTGATGAGTGACGTCAGCGGACCACAGAGAAGCGGGGCGGGAGTGTAGTCAGCTGCTGAACTTGATCGAGGCTGGTTTGTTTCTGAGATCGTCGGGCAATTGCCATTCATGATGGCCGACGGTTGTGTGATGCCGACGACTGGCAGACGATGGTTTGAGAATCATTGGCCTTCTCACGGGAGTTTTTCATGTCGGAACAGAGCCTGTCCGCCTCGCCTAGTGCGATCTCGGATCAAGTTGGGACGAAGTTATTGTTTGAGAACGATCGGGTCCGAGTTTGGGATTTGCAGTTGCCGCCTGGAGAGACCACTGGCTTGCATCGTCATCGGTCCGACTTCTTGTATGTCGTGATTGGAGATGGCGAGTTTCAAACAGGCTTCGCAGATGGTTCGCGCGACCCGGCTCGCAAGATGGTGGATGGCGATGTCCGCTTCCGCGAAGTTCAAGGCGAGACCGTGCATGAAGGCATCAATGTGGGATCCACTCCGTGGCGCAACATTGTCGTGGAACTCTTGAAGTGACGTGCGTTGGCATGATGGCTCAAAAGGTCTGTGCCGCCTTCATGCAGAGTGAAGTGTGGTTCAATCAGAAAGACGGAACGATGTTGGTTCTGCGAGTTCTATGGCTTGGCTTGTTGTGCTTTGGTGCGACGGCGGTGTTGCAGGCTGAAGACCTGGTGAAAACGGGCACCGCCAATCAACGCTTAGTGTCGTTCGACAATGTCATGGTCGACTTCGTCACGAAGAACTCTCTGCCGGGGGCAGCCTTGGCGGTTGGTCGTGAGGGTAAGTTGTTTTACGAGCGTGGCTATGGCTGGGCTGACGTCGAACAACAGCAGCCCGTTCAACCGACGAGTCTGTTTCGGATCGCGAGCATCTCTAAGCCGGTGACGGGCGTGGCGATTCTGAAGCTGTGCCAAGATGGTCGACTGAAGCTTGAGGACAAAGCGTTCGACTTGCTGAAGCTCGAACCGCATCTCAGTCTCGAAACAAAAGCGGATCCTCTTTTGGCGGACATCACGATCAGGCAGCTCTTGCAACACACGAGCGGTTGGGATCGAGACCAGTCATTCGATCCCATGTTTCGTTCTATCGGCATTGCTGAGTCGTTGATGGTGCCAGCCCCCGCGAAGCCGGAGCACGTCATCCGCTACATGCTCGGGCGACCGCTCGATTTTGCTCCGGGGCAGAGGTACGCCTATTCGAACTTTGGGTACTGCGTCTTGGGGCGCGTCATCGAGAAGGTTTCAGGTCAGTCCTATGAGGAGTACGTACAGACCTCGATTCTGAAACCGTTGGGAATCACGACCATGAAGATCGGCCGCACTCGCTTGGCTGAGCGAGCGGCTAATGAGGGGCGGTACTACTCAAAGAAGCCTCAAGATGGTCCGTCAGTCTTCGCGGATGATCTTGGTAAGCCGGTGCCTCACCCGTATGGAGCGTGGTACTTGGAAGCGATGGACTCTCATGGTGGCTGGATTGCATCCGCATCGGACCTTGTGAAGTTCGCGATGCAGTTCGATCTGCCGCCTCAAAAGCGGTTGCTCAATGAGGACTCAATCAAGGTCATGATGCAACGTCCCGAAGGGCGAGCTGGACACGACGACAAAGGTTTGCCGAGTCCCTTCTACTACGGCTGCGGTTGGTCGGTGAGGCCGCTGAACGACTCGCGCGAAGCCAACATCTGGCATAACGGCTCCTTGCCGGGGACATCGACCATTGTCGTGCGACGCGGACGCGACAAGCTGTGTTGGGCGGTCTTGTTCAATTCGCGAGACACGAATCCCCCTCCGTCTTCGCAGATCGATCCGCTGATGCACTCTGCTGCGAACCTCGTCAAAGAATGGCCTGCGGATTGATAGCGGTGGATGGTGGTTGGACGGCGAGGTGTAAGAGTAACGGCAGTTCGGATGGGCTTTGATTGAACGAACTCCGTACTGCCAGCACGTTGCCCAGGCCACATTCATGGCAGTGTTTTGGCCAATGCTGTGACGGCCCAGCCTGTCGCGGTGATAGAGATGAATTGGTGCTTTCCGTATGGGTCGCCGTTGTCGAAAAACTCTTGGATGGGCTTCGAGCGGGTTTCGACGAGCCACGAACCATCGGCGGCTTGAGTCTTGAGCAAGAACTGAATCCCTCGCTGCAGCGATTCGTCTTGAGACGGCACGTTCGCAAGCTTGAGGGCATAGATCGCTTGGCCGGTGGCATACGCATCGCTCGTCATGCCCTCGCGCTGCGACCAACCGCCGTCAGCGAGTTGCCGTTGTTGCAGTCGCTCTCGAACGGGATTCATCGACTCTGTTGATGGTTGCTCATACGCGAGTCCCCACAGGCGAAATGCGAGGTCCTCATTCAGTTCGAGTTTCGCTTGAGCTAGCCAAGTGTCGGATCGTTTGAGGGCCGCGTCGATTGCCGATTGGTCGGTCTCTTCTTTCAACCGATCTCGCCAGCGTCTGAGATGCGAGCGAGCTAGGACGGTGCCCGTGACGAGTGACTCTTCGAGCGGCGGTCGCTGTGTCGGTGGCTTCCAATGTCCGTCGTCTTGTTGAGTCTTCAGCAAGTAAGTCACCAGAGCCCGGTCGAGTTCCTCATTGCGACTCTCGATGTCTCTTGATTCTTCAATGCCCGAGTGAGCTTCGACGTTGAGTCGCAGCGTCCACGCGGCGTAACTGGCCATGAAGGCGCGACCCGGAATGCCTTGGCCATCGCGGATCTGGGAGACTCGTCCCTTTAGATAGGCGCGAGTGAAGTCACCGAGTTCGTCGGCGAGTTTCGCGTCGACTTCAACCCCGGCAGCCTTGGCTGTGTTCGATGCCAGCATGGGAAATGTCTGATGATGGCAGCCGAAGCACTTGCGATGTTGTGGGTATTGCCGAGCACTTCGTTCGAGCAACTTCAATCCCGCGACCACTGCTTCGCGGGCCGTTCGTTGCGTAGTCTGGGCGGGAGCCGTGCCGTTTTCTTGAGCATGTCCCGATGGAGTATTTGCTACTCCCAGACTTAAGGCCAAAAGGCAACCCATGAGGATCAGCCAACGGCGGTTCGGCTTAGACGGCATGCAACACTCCTAAGATCGGTCTGTCCGAGTCATCCCGTTGGCATATCGCTTCGCCGACGATCGGATCGCACTCGGCCTTTGTGTGGTGCCATAACGATGACACCTTGCAGATGCGAAGCGGAGCGACTGACGCGAACTCATCAACGTGGGACGTCACTTGTTGCGGGATGACTTAGGCTCGCGGAGTGTTGAAGTCGCAACTCGGTGAAGGCGTCGACGAGCTTGAAGGCATCCGGGTTACGAACGGCTCCGACGATTTCCGCTGGCAGGACTTCCAAGGACTTCTCGTTGTCCTTGGGGAGCATTGACTGCTCACGGATTTCGATCGGTACATGCTGCGCAACGGCACGTTCCGGCCATGCTTGGGACAGCCACCACAACGGCACCACCGAGAAGACGGCAATCGCGGTGAGGAGCGCACGACGCCGCAACTCGCGCCGACGTTGGATCGTTGCGACTTCTGCTAGGAACTCGTGTCGCAAGCTGGGACGAACGAACGGCAGCACGTCGGCGTCGCGGATCTGGTCTTCTTGCTCAGCGATCAGTTGCTCGACGGATTCCGCCTCGAAGCGGTCGAACTGCGAGTTCGAGAGCGACGGCTCGAATTCGAAATCGTCATCAGGATTGAAGGGCGTTGAGTTAGACATGGCGAACCTCTTCGGCCATCGGCTGCAAAGTGCGAGAGAGTTTCTCGAGGGCATAGCGGTAGCGGCTCGCCGCCGTGTTGGGTGATTCACCAATTAGCGAGGCGATCTCGGCAAAGGTGAACTCTTCCCAGATCTTGAGCACGACGACTTCTGCTTGCTCGGGCGGGAGTTTCTGGAGTGCGGCTTGGACTTGTTCACGAGACTCGGCTTGCTCGATCGGGCATTCCGGTGCTCGCCAAGCGGCGAGGAAGTTTTGAAACGAGAACTTCAGCCGACGCTGCTTCACGAGCTTGAGGGATTCGTTCCGCACCACCGCGACCAGATAGGCCCACGGCTTATCGGCGTCGAGAAAGCCTCGCGGCTGTCGAGCCACTCGGACGAGCGACGTTTGCAGCACGTCTTCCGCGTCGGCTCGGTTCTTGGTGAGTGCTTCCGAATAACGGAGCAGTCGCGCGCCGGCGACATCGTAGAGTCGTGTCAGTGCGGACTGGTCGCCACGCCGCAGTTCAAGTGCGATCGCGGCGATGCTGTCCCAGATCGAGTTGGGAGATGATTTGGAATTCACGCGTTGGTACCTCGCTGCCATGAAGAGCCGGAACATTGACAGCCTTGTCTACCGTTTTGGAGAGAATCTCCGAAAAGAGGTCTTTGCACAGAGCGGTTATCGAAAGGTGATTCGCTGATTTCTGTCGCAATCGTTCGATTCCCGACATCGACTTCGCGTGAAAGTCGCTGCCCATGCTTCGAGGGCAAGAAAGATCAAGAACGCGCCATTTCCGAGACACGATCCGCGATCGCATAATCTTCCGCGCTTCATTTTCATTGATCTGTATGGTGCTGTTTCAATTGGATGGCCATGTCATTCAAAAACCGATTCGAACGACGATAACAAACATTGCTGTCGCAACTCCCGGATGAGTGCGGCAGTGAGAATTCTGCAGGTATCGTTTCTCCAATCACTCATTCAACAAGCAAGGACATCTTGATGTCGAATGCGACAGGCATTGCCGCGACGTCGACAACTCGGTTGTGGTCGCGTTTGGCGGCGGCTTCCGTTGTTGTGTGGGCGTTCGTGATGTCCTGCACGCCGTTGGTGGACTTTGATATTTGGTGGCATCTCAAGACCGCCGAATTGATCGTTCAACGTGGCGCCTTGCCGTTTGGAGACTGGTTTACCTTCACTGAGAACGATGCCGCCTGGGTTGATTTGCACTGGGGATTTCAGCTTCTAGCTCGGTTGATCTATGGAGTTGCCGGAGTGCCGGGGTTGGTATTCGCGACTGCGCTCGCGTTGAGCATGACGGTCGCCATTGGTTTTCTGACATTCGGGCATAAGTTGCATCCGAGTATGCAAGTCGCCGTTTGGTCTTTGGCCGCTATTGGCTTGTCGGGAAGGTCGTTGGCGCGCCCCGAGCTAGTAACGATTGTGGCGTTGGCAATTTGGTTATGGATTCTGGAGCGACAAAAGCAGCATCCGCGTTGGCTATGGCTGTTGCCTTTCGTCCAATGGCTGTGGAGTAATTGTCACGCGCTCTCTGTGCTAGGGCTGGTCGTGGCAAGTGCTTTCACAGCGGACGTCATCTTGAGGTTGAAGCTCCGTTCGGGTGAGGTTGGCTCACCTTCTCAGCCCAGCATTGCCTCGCTGGGCAAGCTTTGGGCGGCTCTGATTTTGGCGAGTTTTGCGAATCCGTACTTGGAAGCAGGCGCCTTTTTTCCGTGGGTGTTGTTTCAGAAGCTCTCTTCCGAGCAAGCCTTTTACGCCACACGCATTGAAGAGTTCCTACCCCCGTTGGAATTCATGCGGCAAGTTGGATTTCGAAGTTGGCATTTCGATGCAGTCATCTTGCTGTGGTTGATCACGCTGATGAGCTTCGGCATTCGAGCGTGGTTGCCTGCTAAGGACTCGAAGGCTGGGATGCGAGTGGACTGGTTTAAGCTGATGTTGTTCGTCGCATTTTCATTCCTTGGTTGGAAGATGTTGAGGAACCTGAGCTTGTTGGTCGTCGTTGCTGCCAACGTCGCTGTCGACAATTTGGGTAGCACTGATGGCGACGAAATTCGAAAGCGATTCCTACCAGGGGCGCTGCAGTCTGTGAGCAATGCTCGTCTGCTAATGATTCAAGTGGCAGTCATTTTGGTTCTAGGAGTCTGTCATGTGACGGGGCATTGGGGACAATGGACGGGCTCGTTCGAAGGATTTGGATTCAGTGAGCGAACAAATTGGTTTGCTCATCGCGCAGCCGTATTTGCTGGGCAGCCAAGAATGCCCGATCGAGCTTTCGTCTCCAACATCGGCCAGGCTGGTGTCTTCATCTTTCACAACAGTCCAGAACGACTTGTCTTCATGGATGGTCGACTCGAGGTCTGCAGCCGACGCACATTCGAGACATTCGAACTGGCATTGGCTCTGATGGCGAAAGGCGATCCGAGCTTTGTGAATCTCTTGGGTGGGCGAGATGAGCACGGGCAGTTACCGAGTGTCGTGTTAGATACCAGAGCTTCACGAGCGGCGATCCTGGGGCTGGTGAGAATCCCAACTTGGCGCATGGTGTTTGCTGATGAAGTTGCCGTTGTCTTTATCGAGTCATCATTAGCCGACGAACTGCGATTGCCGGCGGTTGCTCGTTAGCCGGATGCGAATTCAAATCGATGAACTGTGTGGGTTTTCTTACTGAATGGAATCATGATCGAATCGACTATTCGTCTGGCTTGCTTGTTGGAAGCGTCCGCTCGCAAGGTGGGCAACGTGCACCCGGCGGCTAACTTCACAACGTTGAAGTACGAAGACTTCGTTCGATCGGCACATGCGGCTGCTCCGGCCATCGCGCGAGCGACAACTTCAACTGTCGGACGCTCCATCTTGGACGCGGTCAATGCGACTCGAACCGTCTGTGAGCACAACACGAACCTCGGGATCATTCTGCTGTTGGCACCACTGACTGCGGCGGCGACACGCGGTTCGATTCGCGATCACATCGGCTCCGTCTTGCGAGGGCTGACGGTCGAGGACTCGGCGGATGTCTTCGCTGCGATTCGAGTCGCGAGTCCTCGCGGATTGGGGGATGCTCCGTCCGAAGATGTTGCGGCGGCACCGACTCGTCCGCTGTCCGAGATCATGGAATTGGCCGCGCATCGAGACAGCATCGCTGCTCAATACACGACCGACTTCGGACTTGTGGTCGATCATGGCTTGCCCGTCCTGGCTCAATATGGAGCGTCGTTCGCTACCAATTGGGAACGCGCCATCATCGAGCTGCAGTTGCGTTTGATGGCTCAGCAACCCGACACAGACATTGCTCGCAAATGTGATTGGAGCATCGCGGAAGAGTCCGCGCGTCGCGCCGCCGAAGTGCTGTCAGCAGATTGGTGGGAGACGGCTGTTGGTCGCGAGCGGCTCGCTGCATTCGATGCGTGGTTGCGAGGCGATGGTTCGCAACGCAATCCAGGGACAACCGCAGACCTTGTGACGGCAGTGCTCTTTGTCGCGATCCATGCGGGAGTGATTGTCGCTCCCCGCGAAGCCGCGATCGACGAGCACGTCTCGCGACTTCGTCAGAGCTGAGCCGCCGATCCTGGAGTGCTCTGGCTGCGACAGAGCCTTTAACTCTGCGGCGTTTGGCATCCGTGTGCACAACGAACGGACCGTGACAACGTGGCTTCGCGACGTGGCCATTTGCGTGAAGACTTCACTGGTTCGAACCTCATTGATGACAGTCGAGCCAATCTCAGTCGCGGAGCGACTGAGTTACGTAGGCGAGTCGCTCCACGACTCGCTGAAACTTCACGCCAGGCTGCGGCGCTTCATCAGACCTTCAGCGCGTCCAAGATCTTCGAGCAAGCATCCATGCGGTTGAGGACATAGAAGTGGATGCCCGGAACGCCGCGCTCGATGAGCTGTCGGCATTGCTCGATGGCGTATTCGACGCCGATCTCGAACTGCGCGGCGGCGTTGTCTTGGACTCGTTCGAGCCGCTCAGAAAGTTGGCTGGGGAACTCGGACTTGCACATGCTCGTGATGCGTTTGATTCGCGCGAACTCGGTGATGGGCATAATGCCCGGCACGATGGGGCAGGTGATGCCGAGTTGCTCGCAACGGTCACGGAAGCGGAAGAAGTGATCGTTGACGTAGAACAACTGGGTGAATATCGCGTCGGCTCCGGCGTCGACTTTGCGTTTGAGATTCTGCAGGTCCGTGTCGAGGTTGCTCGCCTCGGGATGCTTCTCCGGGTAACCGGCTACACCAATGCCGAAGTTCGGGAAGTGCTCGCGGATCAGAGCCACGAGCTCGTTGGCGTTGTTCAATCCACCCGCGACGGCTTTGAAGTTGGACTCACCCGCAGGCGGATCACCACGCAGTGCCATGATGTTGTGAATGCCGCGTTGATTGGCTTGGCTCAACCACTCCACGAGTTCTTCGCGCGTCGAACCGACGCACGTGAAGTGGGCTGTAGCTGTGAGCTGATGCTCGGATTGAATGCGATCGCAGAGATCCATCGTGCGATGCCGCGTGCTGCCGCCAGCTCCATAAGTGCATGACACGAAGGCGGGTTTGTAGGCGACGGCACGACGAATGGTTTCGAAGAGTGCGGCATCGCCAGCATCGGTCTTAGGCGGGAAGATCTCGATCGAAAGGCCAAAGCGGCCAGCCTTAAAAATGTCTCCAAGTCGCATAGTCGATCCGTCTGGTGGGAGCGGGGTGAGTCCGTTGTTTAGAAGGCGGCGGAGAGTAGTGAAGGATTCCAGGCACAAGAACCTTAACGGTCCTTCATTCGATTGAGATCGGCAATCACTTGAGCGATGCGTTTCTCGGCGGACTCCAGATTGCCCGAGTGCATCTCGTCGATCGCCAGTTTCAATTGCGACTCGTTGTACCAAACGAGTTCACTCTTGATGGCTCCGATTGCAATTTCGCGGCCTTGATAGAGCCCGAAGAGAAACGCGAATGCGATCAAAGCCACTGGCAGAACGACTGATGCGAGAAACTGCTTTCCGGTCATTCTCTGAGTCCTGTTGATTGGCATCACTCAGTTAGTGCGCACATCCCGGCCCGACGTCTTGGAAGAAGTCGTGACCTTTGTTGTCGACCAGAATGAAGGCTGGAAAGTCTTCGACTTCGATCTTCCAAATGGCTTCCATTCCGAGTTCCGCGAACTCGACGACATCGACCTTGCGAATGTTTTCTTTCGCGAGGATCGCTGCCGGGCCGCCGATGCTGCCCAGATAAAAACCGCCGTGCTTGTGACAGGACTCAGTGACCTGCTTGCCGCGATTGCCTTTCGCGATCATCACCATGCTGCCGCCCGCAGCCTGAAAGAGATTCACATACGAGTCCATTCGCCCCGCCGTCGTCGGACCGAACGAACCGCTTGCGTAGCCCTCGGGCTTCTTCGCGGGACCGGCGTAGTAGACCGGATGATTCTTGAAGTAGTCGGGCAACGGCTGACCGGCATCGAGTCGCTCCTTCAGCTTCGCGTGAGCGATGTCTCGCGCGACAACGATTGGACCATTGAGCAACAGCCGAGTCGTCACCGGATAGCGATTCAGCTCGGCGAGGATCTCGGACATCGGGCGGTTGAGGTCCAGTCGCACTGCGTTCTCGTCTTTGCGATGCCGCAGTGCTTCGGGGATGTACTTGAGCGGTTCGAACTCAAGCTGCTCGATGAAGACACCGTCCTTCGTGATCTTGCCTTTCGCTTGCCGATCGGCGCTGCACGAGACACCGATGCCGATCGGCAAGGACGCTCCATGACGCGGCAAGCGGACGACTCGCACATCGAGCGCGAAGTACTTGCCGCCGAACTGAGCCCCGATCCCACACTTGCGAGCCTGCTCCAGCATCTGAGCTTCGAGTTCGACATCTCGGAACGCTCGACCGAGTGCGTTGCCGGTTGTCGGTAGATGATCGAGCCACTTTGTCGATGCGAGCTTGACGGTCTTCATCGTTGCTTCCGCCGACGTACCGCCGATGACGAAGACGAGGTGATACGGCGGGCAAGCCGCTGTCCCGAGCGTGACCATCTTCGCCGTCAGATACTCAACGAGCGACTTCGGATTGAGCACCGCGCGGGTCTCTTGAAAGAGGAACGACTTATTCGCCGACCCGCCGCCCTTCGCGACGAAGAGGAATTTGTATTCCCCCCCGTCGCAGCTCATGAGGTCGATCTGCGCAGGCAGATTGGTGTTCGTGTTCTTCTCTTCCCACATGTTGAGCGCGGCGTTCTGCGAGTACCGCAGATTGTTCTCGGTGTAAGCGTCATAGACACCGTGCGAGAGAGCCTCTTCATCGCCGCTCGAAAAGACGCAATGGCCCTTCTTGCCCAAGATGGTCGCGGTGCCGGTGTCCTGACAGAACGGCAAGACGCCCGCGCTCGACACGTCGGCATTCTTGAGCATCGTGAGCGCGACCATGCGGTCATTGTCCGACGCTTCGGGATCATCGAGGATCGCCGCCACTTGCTTCAGGTGAGCGGGCCGCAAGCAGAAGTTGATGTCGTGAAACGCCTGCGAGGCCAATAGCGTGAGAGCCTGCGGTTCGACGCACAGCATCTCGCGGCCTTCGAACGACGAGACACGTACATGCTCCTTTGTCAGCAGGCGGTATTGAGTGTCGTCGTGACCGAGTTCGAAGAGTTCCTGATATTGAAACGGAGCAGTGGGCATGAAGCAGTTCCTATGACCAAAAGTAGGTTGAGCCGAGACGTCGTCCGTTGTGGATGTGGGACATTCTGATGGCTTCACCGAGTAATGGGAGTCTTCGACGCACCGATCTTCGAATGCGACTGATGTCTGCTTGGGAACGAGTGGCAGATCGTTACGATGGCCCGCTCTGAGGTTCAGGTGTTGCTATCGGTTCCGCACTCGCAATCCAAGGTTGTCATCTTGTCTCGCTCGTACTGGGTCAAACGTGGCGATTGGGAGATCGGGCCGGTCCACGAACGCCAGTTCCAGAACATGATCCAGCAACGCTGGTTTCGAGAGACGGACGAAGTTCGAACTTCGGAACATGGACCTTGGCAATCAGCGACACGCGTGGTGCCTCGGGATGCTTTTCAGTTGGACTCAGATGATGTCGATCTGGAAGACGGCGGCCCTGATGGGAATGATGACTTAGACGACGCGCAATTTGAGCAACGACTTGCTCCGAAGGGTGCACCTCAGTGGTTTCGACCGCGCCGAAGTAAACCCTCGCCTGAGCGCCGCGCAAGTTCGTTCGAGGAAGAGCGAGACGACGAATCGGGTGATCCAGACGATGGTCGGAATCGTCGTCCGCCTACATCACCGGCTTCTTCCGACCATGCGTCTGGCGACATCCACTTCGTCACTGCTGAGATCGATAACCGTGAGTTCTTGTCTCAGGATCGAGTTCGACCGAATAGCAGCAGTAGAGATGAAAGCGACGATGGCGATCTCGAAGTTGAAGTCTTCTTGGATGATGACGAAGTGGACGAATCTCACGGTCAAAGTCGACGTGATCGACGAAGAGGTTCGACGCGCCCAGAAGCACTCAAGCGTGCGAGTCTTCCAGATCTCGATGCAGACGATGACGACTCAGCTGATGTCAGTCGCAAAGTGTTGTCGCGACGTCGGACTCCGGAACCCGAGAAACCAAAAGCTCGAAAGCCAGAAGTCGCGACAGCATTGCCTTCTGAATTCGAGCTTGATGTCGAGTCGATGCGACCAAAACCGGAGTCCCGTACTCGTACTTCGGAGACCAAGAAAAAAGACGATGTGTGGACTCACAATGAGTCGGGTGCTCCTCAAGACGACGATACTCAGCGCAAAGCGGTCGAAGCCAAACGCGAATTCAAGTTGAGCCACACTGAGCCTGTGGACTTTGCGCATGCCGCGCGGATGGCTGCGGAAATGTCGGCTGCTTCGTTGCCTGCGATGCCCGTTCTAGAGAGTTCCGCGCCGTTGATGACCGAAGAAGAGCGGGGCATCAGGCGAGCAATTCGAGAGCCGCACTTTCTCCCGGTGGTACGAGCCATGTTGTTGACGATCGGCATCCAGATCTGCGCGATCGCGGTGGCGACGAATGCTTGGTGCTTCTTGGCTTTCAAGCGGCTTTTCATTCTGTGCATGGAAGTCTTCATTCCGTTCCAACAAGGATCGTCGGGTGAAGTCTTGTTGGAAACGGATCTCATGTTTTGCGGTATCGCGATGGCGTGCACGTTCGCGTTGCCGTTCTTGCCGTTGACCTACATCTTCAAAATGGACGGTCGTGTCTTGCAGTACTTGGGATCGCTCGGTGGAGCGTTCTTGGCCGCGCTGATTTTGAATCAGGTCGTGGTGGACGACATCAGCGGAATTGTGGCTGCGATCTTGTTGCTGTCTGTGCCGTCTGCAGTGATCTCGGGATTGGCGATCACTCTCGGCGTGAAGATGACCGAACGACATTCGAAGCTATTGTTGTTTGGCGTATGGGCAGCTTCGGCCTTGGCTGCGACTGCATTTGCAGTCTCGTCGCCGACGTTCGGTTTAGTGAATCGAGTGCGCGACTTTCCTCCGTCAATCGAGATCTTCGGGGCGTGGGGGTATCTGGCGGCTGTTGGCTACATCGCGAAGTTGTCTTTGATCTATGCCGTCTTGTTTCGATCGTCGAGGCACCTCTGCGATCGAGCAACGCGCGAGTTCATCATGCAGCACATCGTCTTTCATGGTGTCCTGAGCGTGGTGGTCTTGCTGGCCTTGGGGAGTGTGCAGTCAGGGCTGTTGACTGGCTGGGCTTCGATTCCGGCGGCGTTGACTTCGTTAGTGGCGCTCGTCGCCCAGGGCTTCAACTTGTGGTCGATGGCGACTCATGTGGAGCCGTTCCTGGGGGGAGAGTGACGGACTGCAGGTATCAGTCGGCACGTCTCTTCCGGATTGAAAATGTCCCCTCGATCTCTCCTGCCAGGTCGGACGTTGCTGCCTTAGGCGTCCGAGCGTCGCCAGTACATGCGGGTTGTTAGACCGCGCTGCCAGCGGTCAACGCGCCGGAACCTTGTGGCAACTCTGCGAAGAACGAGCCTCGCTGCAATTTCCGCACATGCTCACATCGAGAAGCCAAGTGCGTGGCGATTCGACTCAGAAGCCCGTATAGAATCGGTTGGCTCGGTAATTTCTTCGGATTGGAATGATTGGGCAGTTTTCGGCAGAGTTTTGGCGCGAAGGTGACGTCTCACCTTCCATGCTCTGAGCTTCGAGCAGTCGTGGTTACGCGGGAGCACGCGATTTCCACGTACTTGCTGAAGATGGCAAGTCTCAAGAGCGGATGCCGAGCTTTGATCGGATCCACTTTTTTTAGAACTCACTTCGTCCCCACATCACAAGGATCGATTCATGCGACGTTTCTTGGCTCGAACAGTCTATGGAGTTGGCTTGCTCGCGTTCGGCGGCGTGACGTCCGAGAGCGTTTATGCTCAGGCACCTCAGACTTCAGCACCACGTCCGGACTATCCGCCGTTTGCTCAAGTTCTGGAGCAATACAAGCAGATCAGCACGGCTCCTGATATTCGGCCTTTGTGGACTCTCTACAAGCACAACAAGGAAGAGCGAGTGCTGGCCGAGTTGCCTCCGCACTTCGCCAGTCAGCGTTATTACATCGCGCCGACAGCGGCTGGTGGTGAGACCTACGCTGGTCTGCAAGCCGAGCCGATTTATGCCTACTTTCGAAAGTATGGCACTCGGTTGGCGCTCATCGCTCCCAACGTCGATATGCGTTCTTCCGGCGATGGTGAGTCCAAGTCGTCGGTCAATCGGCTCTTCACTGATAGTGTAATTCTTGAGACACAGATCATCACGATGGGCCCCAATGGCGGTCCGGTGATCGACCTGACTTCGATCCTCGTGAACAACTCGCCGATGTTCTTCGCGGGTTCGATGATGGGTGGCAGCTATCGCATTGCGAATCCAGGTTTGATCGCGCACAAGAAGATCAAGGCGTTCAATGAGAATGTCGAAATCGCGATCGAAGCTCCCATCTTTGAAGGCCGAGGCGAACTCGGGCAGAAGCTCAAGACGTTGCACTATTCGATCAGCGTCATCAGCCCAAGCCCGTCGTATCAGCCGCGAGTCGCTGACCCGCGCGTGGGCTACTTCGTCACTCACTACACCGACCTGGGCAAGTTCAAGGACGGTGAAACTCGAGTGCGTTACATCAATCGCTGGAATCTGCAGAAGCGAGATCCTCAGTTGAAGCTGAGTCCGGCTAAGAAGCAGATCACCTTCATCTTGGAGCATACGGTTCCAGTTCGTTATCGCCGCTGGGTCGCTCAGGGCGTGCTGGCGTGGAATAAAGCTTACGAGAAGGTTGGCATCCTCGATGCCATTAAGGTCGAGTTCCAAGACGCCGAGTCTGGCCAGTTCATGGACTTGGACCCCGAAGACGTGCGCTACAACTTCGTGCGTTGGCTCAATAACAACCAAGGGACGGCCATCGGCCCGAGCCGCGTGAATCCACTGACCGGTGAGATTCTGGATGCGGACATCATTCTGACCGACGGCTGGATTCGTCACTTCCGCAAGCAGTTCGATGAACTGCTGCCGGCAGTCGCGATGGAAGGCATGAGCCCCGAGACGCTGTCATGGTTGGCTACGCGACCTCAGTGGGATCCTCGCGTGCGACTGGCTTCGCCCGCTCGTCGAGCCGAGATCATTCGCGAGATTCAACGAGAATCGCAGTTGCCGCTGGCTGGGCATCCGGCAGGACGAGTCGACAACAAGCGACTCGGAGATGATGTCTACGATGGTCTGATCGGTCGCCAATCGCAGACCAATGGACTGTGTCTCGCAGCAGAAGGATTGTCGCTCGACCTTGCTTTGATGCACTTGGAGTTGGCTCTGCAAGAGCAAGCTCAAGGTGAGAAGAGGGACGAGAAGAAAGAAGAGAAAAAGGACGAGCCAAAGAAGGATGAAACGATTCTCGACGGCATGCCTGAATCCTTTATCGGCCCGCTGTTGGCTGAGTTGGTCGCGCACGAAGTTGGGCACACCCTCGGGCTGCGACACAACTTCAAGGCGTCGAGCATCTACGACCTCAAGCAGATCAACAGCAACGAGCTGAAGGGTAAGAAGCCTCTGGCGGGATCCGTCATGGATTACTTGCCGGTCAACATCAACGCCGGTGGCGGTGAAGTGCAGGGCGATTACTCGATGACCGGCATTGGTCCTTATGACGAGTGGGCCATCGAGTTCGGCTACACGTTCGGCGATACGAAGCCAATTCTGGCTCGCGTCAACGAACCCGAGCTGATCTATGGCACGGACGAAGACACCGGTGGTCCAGATCCACGCTCGCGTCGGTATGACTTCTCGAAGAACCCACTGGACTTCGCGCAAGACCAGATGCGATTGGTGAAGAAGGAACGAGAGCGCTTGCTGAAGGCGTTCGTGAAGGATGGCGATAGCTGGGCCAAAGCTCGTTATGGCTATGACCTGACCCTCAGCCTGCAAACGCGATCGCTCAGCATGATGGCGAACTGGATCGGTGGCGCGTTCACGAATCGCTCGTTGAAGGGTGATAAGAACGCTCCGAAGCCTGTCGAGGTCGTGCCAGCCGATCGTCAACGTGCGGCATTGAAGTTCGTTATCGATAACTCATTCCAAGACGATGCCTTCGGTTTGAACGCCGAGCTGCTGTCGCACTTGAATGTCGATAAGTGGATCGACGAAGGCACTCGCGCCTTCCGCGACGAAGAGACCTATCCAGTTCATGACCGCGTTGCCGGTATTCAAGCATCGGCCATGTCGATGATCATGAACCCAACGACTCTCCGTCGTGTGTTCGACAACGAACTTCGAGTGGCTGCTGATCAAGACGCTCTGACGCTTCCTGAAGTCCTTACGACGATCACCGAATCTGTCTGGGGCGAGCTCAAAGAGAACCCACAAAAGCAGTTCACCGCTCGAGTGCCAATGGTTTCAACACTGCGACAGAACCTGCAACGCGAGCACATCGATCGGTTGATTGATCTCGCTGTTCCAGGCGATGCCATGACCGAAGCCTATAAGCCAATCTCGAACTTGGCGTCGGTGGAATTGAACCGCATCCAAGAGCGAGTGACTCGCGTGCTGACCGAGGCCAAGGACAAGGTTGATCCCTACACCGTGGCTCACTTGGAGAAGCTCAACGAGAAGATCAAGAAGCTGAAGGACTCGCAGTTCATCTACAATGCCAACTCAATCGGTGGCGGTGGAGGCGGGATCATCCTGTTGCTTGGTAACGATCCTCGCCAACAGCAAGTACCGATCGCCCCCGCCCCTGCGGTGCCATCGACCGGCAACGAGTAACGTCTGATCGTTTCGATCGCCTTCAGATCGCAGCATCAATCACAAAGCCCCGCGAGATTCACTCTCGCGGGGCTTTGTTGTTTTCAACAGACGCTAAACTCAACCACTTGTGAATTCAGTAGTCCGCGATTGAGCCGTCTTTGAGTTTCGCTCCGGGCCATTTGTAGGTCTGAGGCTTCTTGGATTCCTCGGCGAGGAATGCTTCATCAACTTCAACGCCGAGCCCCGGTCCTGGCGGCATGCCAATGTAGAAATCTTTGTCGTATTCGAAGGCCATGCGTGTGGGGCCTTTGGCGTTGAAGCCGTGATTGGTCGGATAGAACTCGTGAATCAGGAACAGCGGGATGGCTGAGACAACGTGCAGACTCGCCGCGATGCCGAGGAATGTCGCAGTACAGTGGGGAGCGATCGGTACTTGATAGGCTTCACAGAGAGTCGCGATCTTGCGCATCGAACTGATGCCGCCGGTGTGACAGCAATCCGGTTGCAAGATGTCGAGGCAACCTTCTTGTAGGTATGGGATGACTCCCCAGATGGTGCGATCGCGTTCGCCTGCTGCGAGTGGAATTGAGATCTGCTGCTTCAAGCGTTTGAAGACTTCAATGTTGCCCGGCACTGCTGGTTCTTCGATGAAGAGCACGTCGTAAGGTTTGATAGCGGCGGCCAGTTGAATCAGCGTTGCAGGGGGCACTGCCGAGTGAGCATCAAACATTACGGTACCGTCGGGACCGACTTTCTCGCGAGCGGCCTTGATCGCGTTAACCATCCGCTCGATGTCGACCGGAGTTCCGGAGTGCTCGTAGATGCCGTGTGGCGGAACCTTCTGCGCTTTCGGAGTGTGATAGACGCGAATCCGATCTCGTGTCGGACCTCCGAGCAGTCGATACACCGGCACTCCCCACAGCTTGCCCGTGATGTCCCACAGCGCGTTGTCGATTGCCGCGAGCGTATGCACCATGAAGGCACCACTTCGAATGTTGCGGTGAGCTCGAAAGATCTTTTGCCACAAGTATTCGACGCGCGTCGGATTCTCGCCATCGAGCAATTCAAAGAGCGACTCCGCGAGCACCTTGGCTGGTCGTGGATCGACTCCCTTGAGATCACCCCAGCCGCTGATGCCAGCGTTGGTTTCGATCTTCACATAGACAACGGGACCGACCCAGTAGGTCTTGAGGGCCGTGATCCGAATGCTTGATCCTCGATCGACGACTTGAGTGCCGGGGGTCTTGTCATCGGACACTGCTTGATTCACGAGTGTCAGGCCGGCAACGGCAGCACCCATAGTCGTGAGTAAGTCGCGGCGTAGTAACTGTGAGTTGAACTGGCTCATGGAATCACCTGCGTGGCGTGTTCTTTGATGAGGATCTTGCTCGGAGTTTCGAACGTCGGAGGATTGCGCCGTCATAACCGGACTCTCTCAGGCAATTTCCTCCGAGAAGCTAGAGTCGATCGTTGTCGGTTTATGCGTGATGTTCCAGGATGTGGGCACTGGTGAGTCGCGCTCTTTACTTGCCGGTCATGATGTTCGGACTGCGGCTTCCACTTTGTGAAGTCGACTGTGGCGAACGTCGGCGAAAGTGAGCAGAGACACAATCGCCACCCTGATAGTGCTTGATACCAACGGGACATTTCCAATGAGCTGCATCTCTATTCGGCGAAAAGAGAGGCTTTCGCGGAAGGTGTGCCGACACGTATTGAGTTCGTTTCTCGATGTTATCGAGAGCCACTCGGTCACTTAGAAGAGGGTGCAATGTCTCGTCTCGTCCGGACCGATAAGGTCCGTTATCCGCTCATTGAGGCAGTTGGCTCTGCGCGCGACTTAGGGCGGCAGCACGGCGAACAGGCTCGCGTTCGCATCCGCACATTTCTGGGCTTTTTGTGTGAGTCTCTTAAGCTCGATGAAGCCGAGATTGAACGCCGAGCGCGTCGTTTCCGTCCCTTGTTCGAACGACATTGCTCGCACCTTGTTCCCGAGATTGAAGGGCTCAGTGAGGGCGCGGGCATATCTTTGGACCTCGCTTTCGCAGCTCAACTGCGCGGTGAGTTGGCGATGGTCTCTGAAGCAGCCTGCACAACTTTTGTTGTTGGTCCGCGAGGCACTGCGAATGGCGAAATGCTGATCGGCCAAACGAGCGACATGCCGGCGGAGATGCGTGAGTTTGGTTATGTCTTGCATCTCAAACCGAAGGATCGTCCGGAACTCATCATGTGGACGTTCGGCGGACAGCTTGGCTATCACGGACTCAACGAGTTTGGGGTCGCTCACTTTGCGAACGCACTCGGAGGCGGCCCCGCTTGGAAGTTCGGACTGTCACACTATCCGTTGAAACGCATGCTGCTCGAACAACAGAGCATCGCCGGTGTTCGTGCCCTGATGAGCCACTACCCCGTCTGTTCGAACGGGAACTATGTGGTCAGCGACGGATTGGGAAGTTTCATGGACGTGGAACTCACAACGAGTGGGCCACAGTTTATCGAAGACGAGGGAGCCGGGTTCCTTGCTCACGCGAATCACTATTTGTGTTCGGCCTATGCATGTGAGGACAACTTTCGAGTCAGCCTGCCCGATTCGTTTGCTCGACAAGCTCGTATCAAGCAATTGATCGCTGCTGAGTTTGGATCACTGACGGTCGAGAAGATGCAACGCATCTTGGCGGACCATGATGGTTATCCGACGGGCATTTGTCGACACCCTCATGAAGGGCACAGTGATCCGATTCTGCCAAACTCCGGTCGCACGGTGGCCGCGATTGTGGCTGAGCCTCATCGCGGCAAGTTCCACATTGCGAGTGGCAATGCCTGCGAGAATCCGTTTGTCGAATTTGAACTCGATCGGTGTCCCGCCAAGAAATCTTAGAGTCGAGTCGTTGTCATAGGACGACCTGTTAGCAGGCCGTCCTATGAGCCGACTGAGATAGCGGCTTAAGCAACGACTGGCAGTCGCAGCAAGTCCGCTTGGGCATTATCGCCGATTGGTTGCAGGTCGAACTTGTCCTTGAGGATCGCCAATACGTTGGGGCTCAAGAACCCAGGAACTGCTGGGCCAAGGCGCATGCCTTTCACGCCCAGCGATAGCAGAGTCAGCAAGACCGCCACGGCTTTTTGTTCGAACCACGACAGCACGATCGTGAGTGGCAGATCGTTAACACCGCAGTTGAATGCCTTCGACAACGCTAGCGCGACTTGGATCGCACCGTAAGCGTCGTTGCATTGGCCCATATCGAGGAACCGAGGCAGACCGGCGACTGTGCCATAGTCGTAATCGCGGATGCGATACTTGCCGCACCCCAAGGTCAGAATGATGGAATCGTTAGCGGTGCCTTGCGCGTAGTCGGTGTAATAGTTGCGACCGAGTTCATCGCCATCACATCCGCCGATCACAAAGAAACGCTTCACTGCACCGGACTTGACCGCTTCGACGACTCGGTCGGCCAAGCTCAGAATCACGCTGTAGTGGAAGCCAATCGTCGACTCGCGAATCTTGTTCTCAGGAAGTGGATCGCATTCTTTGGCTCGCGCGATGACCTCCGAGAAGTCGTCGGTCTTCAGTCGCTTTCCACCTGGAACTGCTGTTACACGTGTTGTGAAGAGGCGATCTCGATAGGTCTCCCAAGGAATTAGGACACAGTTTGTTGTCGCGACAACCGGACCAGTGAACTCCGTGAATTCGAAGCGTTGATTCTGCCAAGCGCCTCCGAAATGTCCGGCCAAGTGCTTGAACTTCTTCAGTCGCGGATAGCTATGGGCCGGCAACATTTCACCGTGCGTGTAGACGTTGATGCCCGTGCCTTCGGTTTGCTCCAGAATGTGGAGCAGGTCGACCATGTCATGTCCCGTAACCAGAATTCCGGGTCCCGCCTTTGTCCCTTCATAAACCGTTGACGGTTCGGGTTTGCCGAGCACTTCTGAGTGGCCAGCATCGAGCATTTCCATCACACGCAAGTTCATGCGCCCGCATTCGAGCACGAGTTCTAAGAGACTCTCGAGATCGAAGTTCACGTTGGTCATCGTTGCAAACAGCGCTTCTTCGATGAATGCACTGACGGCCTCATCGGTCTTGCCGAGTCGGCGCGCGTGATTCGCGTAGGCCGCCATACCTTTGACGCCGTAAAGCAACGTCTCTTGCAGCGATTGCATGTCTGGATCTTTACCACACACGCCGATTTCACAGCAGCCCGAACCATTGGCTGTCTGTTCGCATTGATTGCAGAACATCTTCGAATCCTCCAATTGGGAGTTGCCGTGTCGCGGTGGGGAGAATTCGAAAATCAAAGTCGAGATCGGATCCTAGACCTCCTAAATAAGATGGATCCGTCTTGTTTGGGATGCTAGGACTCATTCGGCATTCCGCCAACTGCAGGAACAGAGTTGTGCGACGATTCCTAATCCGGGCGTTTGAGCTTCTTGAGATTGAGAGTTCGTGTCGGGCGAAGTCGATGTGACCCGTGGGGCGAACGTCGTTCGAAGCAGACCTTGCCTATGAGGTCCATCGGAAAGAAATAGAAACGCATAGAACACTAGGGACGCTGAGGAGAAACCGGAGAGCCAAAACTCGAGCTCTCTGTTTCTCTCGGCGACTTCAGTGCTCTCAGCACTTCCATCTTTCGCTACATCGAGTTCAAACGCTGAGAACTTAGAAGACGTGAGGAATGAAGCGGCTCATGTTCCCCGTCACGAGCGAGATGTCTTCGCGGATGCCGATGCCACACGCCCAATCATTGATGAGCCAACTGCCGATGCAGGGATGCTGGCCATCGAACTCGGGCAACTCACAAAGCTCTTGATACACCAACGGTTCGTCGCCGTAAGTGCCATCGGTTTGAAACCGCGTACGTCCGTGTCGCATGAGTCGGACGTTGGCACCTTCTCGTCCCAAGATTGGCTTCGCGGCAAATGTGCCGCCGTGAAGTGGTTCGAAGCTCGCGGGCAAAAGATTTTCGTGATCGGGGAATAGTTCCCACAAGATGACGAGCAACGCTTTGTTGCTAAGCAAAGCTTTCCAGGCTGGTTCAATCCAGCGCGTGTTGCCCACGGGAATGTCGCGACCAAACTCTTCCCGCATGAGCCACTCCCACGGATAGAGCTTGAAGCAACAGTCAATCGGGCGTTCTTCCATGTCTGTGAAGTCGCCGCGCGCGGCATCCCAACCAATCTGTTCGATGTCGAGATACTCCGTTTGCCAACCGGCCTGAATCGCTGTGTCCCGCAGATAGGCCACGTTCATGTGGTCTTCGAGTGATTCAGAGACGGCTGCGAGATGCAGAAGGTCGGCCGAGCCAAGTGTCTCGCGGAGGTAAGCCCAACCTTCAATGAGCCGTTCATGAATCGAGTTGAACTGATCGCGATCGGGGAAGCAGTCTTGCAGCCAAGTCCACTGGATGACGGCAGCTTCGAGTAACCCGGTCGGGGTATCGGCGTTGTATTCGAGAAGCTTGGGCGGCAGGACGCCGTCGTATCGCAGATCAAATCGGCCGTAGAGCGAGGGTTCGTCGTTCTCCCAACTGGCTCGAACCAAGTTATGAAATGGTTCTGGGATCAAGAACTCATTGAGGCGATCTTCATCCAAAACATGCTGCACCGCTTGCAGGCAGAGTTTCTGGAGTTCGATTGTGGCAGCTTCGAGCTCGTCGATTTCGTTGGCGGTGAATTCGTAGTAGGCCGACTCATCCCAATACGGAACGTCGTCTTCCGAGTGGTAGTGCATGCCTTCGGATTCAACTCGTGATTGCCAGTTCGACCGAGGTTGGTACTTAATGCGCCGCATGAGAATGACTCCGAAGTTCGGGATGGATGCGTTACCTCGATCAGATCTGTAGTGCGTTTCGAGTGCAATGTTGTGCCGATCGAGGCCGCCCCCAAACGCGACGACAGCGTTTCAGATTTTCTCTGCATCAACGAAATCGAAACGTTTGCCAGATGAAACGCGCGAGTCGGGCTGCGATCGATTGCGGCGCTGCTTCAACGGTAGCTTGCCCAATGCCTCGTGGCACGAAGTCTGGAAGATTGTCCGTTTGATCGATGGCGACTCGCGCGAAGTAAGCCGTTGTCACCGGACGAGCAACTCCGTCTGTTCCGACCTTGGTCGGGAAGCTGGGATGTTGCAGCAATTCTCGTGGAGCAACGCTGACATCACCTTCGGCCACATCGACCACCAGCCCTGAAACGGGCTGCAGTCCGGCATGCTCAAGCAGCATCGTCACACGTTGGCCAGACGTAATGAACTCGATCATGTTTTCGTCGATGGCCAACGTTGCTTCGAAGCGGTCTGACGGCGCGATCCAGCAGTACTCGGTGCCCGTCGACAGCGTTGCACCTGCGTTTGATGTATCGAGTGCAGTGCCGGTCCAAGCAACTAGATGAGTGCGCGGATCGACTTCGTTGGAATGCACTTCAGGTGCGGCGAGTACTCGTCCCGCGGTTGGTGCTTTGATGACGAGCTTCGCAGCATCTGATTGCCGCTGCTTGAGCTCCTCGCGTTTCTTGCTGAGCCGTTCTTGTGCTGTAGGAATGAGTGCATCCACTTGGTCGCGTTCTCGAGTGCGTCGCGCTTCGAGGTTTTGAATTTGTTGTTCGAGCAACGTGACCTCGCCAGTCAACTTCACGATGTCGCGTTCAAGCTCCAAGTTTTCTAAGCGACCGAGCACTTCGCCGACTTGGACTTGAGTACCAACGGGAATTGACCACTGCAACTTGCCGGACTGAGCCACGAAGACTCGTTGCATGTTCTCGGGTTGCACAATGACCGGAGCGGACACCGAAAAGGGCAGGGGAGTTGTCACTACAAAGCCGAGAGCGACGAGCGTCAGCACGCTACGCCACCAGAAGCGCGGCCAGTTCACAGTACGACTCCAAAAGGGATTACTCACCAACTGACCGACGATCCACAAGGGGCCGAGAATGACTCCCGCAACGCTGATTGCCGCCAGAACAACAGCGACAGGTTGCAGACCATACGGCTCTAAAATCTCATCCACAAACCACAGGATGCCCCACAGCATCATCAAGCGATAAATGCCCGAGCCAATGCCCCAAATCGCGAGAAGAAGTCGGTGACGCTCAGGCATCATGCGCTGGTTGGCGACGTCTGCATCGAAGTACCACCGACCTATCGCGTTGCCGATAAGTGCTCCGGCTTGCTGACGGAGATTCGGGATCTCAAGCAGGTCCGCCATGATGTAGTAACCGTCATAACGAAGCAGCGGGTTGCCATTGAAGAAGACGGTACTCACGGTGCAGACCACGACTACGTTCAAACACAGCGAGTTGAAAAGGCCCGGCATTGAGAACCACCACAAGAAAAGGCAAGTCGCGGCAAGGATTAACTCGAAATACATGCCCGCCGCGCTAATCGCGATGCGTCTCCAGCGGCTCGGCAACATCCAAGCGTCCGAGACATTGCAGTACAGACACGGTGTGCCGACCAGCAGCATGAAGCCCATCTCGTGACAATCAGAGCCAAAGTGGCGACAGCTCAGCGCGTGCCCCAACTCATGCAGCACTTTCGTCGTTGCCAATGTTGCGGCGAGCCAGATCCAGTTTCCCGCCGAGAAGAACTCATGAAACTGCGGTAGCTTGAGTTGCAGCGAGTCGATCCGTGCCACAGCAAAGGCGAGTCCCACGAGAATCCATGTGCCGGCCAGTGCGGCTCCAATGGGGCGAAACAGCCATCTGGTCCACGGCAACAGGGCGTTCAAAAAGGAGTGTGGATCAAAGCCCCGAAATCGCATGGCCAGAAGGCTCGATGCTGCGGCGATCATGCGTTGTTGCTGAGTTGTTCGTTGCCGCTCGAAGATCACATCCGACTGTCCAGCAGCATCTGACACAATCAAATTGGAGCTATGCATCATTGCCAAGAACGATTGCAACTGCGGCAACGCGAGTCTCAGCGGAGCGAACTCGATCTCAAAGCGACGTCGGATGTCACGGAGCGAGACTGTGCCGTCTAACATTCCCAAGACCGCAAACTCTTCGGGCTTGAGTTGGTAATAACGCAATGAGATCGGATCTTTGACGTGCCAGAACCGACTGCCTCCGAAGCTCACTTCGTGGCACTCCAAATCGCACCGGCGGCGCAGTGGCAAGATGCGTGTCTCGGCGGAGTATCCGTTCTGAGTCGCAGGCACGCCGTTGCTCTCCTCGCATCGGAATCGGTTTCAATCGGTCACAACAGAGAATGGATGCTTCAACTCGGTCGTCGAACCTCGATGCCGACCAAGATCGCGTTAGCGAATCTTCTGATCAGGAAGCTGCGACTTGATGCCCTCGTCGAGTGGCATCTTGTCGGATTCAGGAGTCAGGCCGGTCTGCTGCATCAATCTCGAAAGCTCGGCCTGCAAGTCCTTCACCACAGTTGCGTATTTCGGATTGTCAATCAGGTTGTGGCGTTCTTCGGGATCGAACTCGACGTTGTAGAGCTCGGCCTTATGTCGATCCGCCTTGCCATCGCCGTGTGGGTAATGGATGAACTTCCAAGACTCGGTACGAACGCCGCGAACATTCGGTGTGTAAGGAAACTGCTTCTCGTAGTTGTAGTGATAGAACCAACTGCTGCGCCACGCGGGATCGCCTTCTCGGGCCAGCTTGACCCACGACTTACCATGAATGCCGTCGAGCGGCGGGGCATCGCAAAGTTCAAGCAGGCTCGGTGCCATGTCGGCGGTCAGAACTTGTTGCTCGACATACTTGGGTTTCGAAGGCGAGACCAGTTGAGGAAATCTCACGACCAGGGGAATGCGAATGCTGGCTTCGTGCATCGTCCGCTTATCGACCATGCCATGCTCGCCGCTAAGCAACCCGTTATCGCCCATGAAGACGATGATGGTGTTGTCGAGTTCCCCTCGTTGCTTAAGTAGTTCGTAGAGTCGCCCAACGCTGTCGTCGACAGAGAGAATGGTTCCCCAATAGGCCCGGGTCATGGCTTCGAAATCTTTAACCGCCGCCGGGCTTGGATCGGGGAACTTTTTGCGCCAGTCGAAGAGTGGTCCATGGATGCCATGCCACGTCGGCAACCGGTCCTTAATCCACTGCGGCTTGTCTTCGAGCATGAAGGCAGTCTCGGGATAAAGAACCTGCACGTTGTCGAACGCGTGCTCGTACTTCGGTTCGGGGAAGTAGAAGCTGTGAGGTGCTTTATGCCCCAGCATCATCATCCAGGGTTTGCCGTCGTGCGGACGCTTGATCCACTCTTCAGCCATGTCGGTGACAGCGTGGGTGTAATAACCCTTTACAACTTCGCGTTTGGTCCCGTTGAGATTGAACTCGGTATCGAAGTACTTGCCTTGGCCTTTATGCGTGACGAACCAATTAAAGCCGGGGCGCGGGTTGTCGTTCTCTTCGCCCATATGCCACTTCCCAATGTAGGCGGTATCGTAACCAGCCGACTGCAGAATCATTGGGAAGCTTTTGAAGTTCGCTGGGTACTCGGTGAAGTTGTTCGTGACTCCATGAGTGTGGGCATACAAGCCACTTAGGATCGACGCGCGACTCGGTGAGCAGAGCGAAGTCGTGCAAAAGGTGTTCTTGAAATAGACGCCTTCGTGACCCAGTCGGTCGATGTGTGGTGTCTTGAGATGCTTTGAGCCGCCTAGTCCATTCGCATCGAAGCGAATGTCGTCGCACAAAATGAAGAGCACGTTGGGTCGGTTGGCAGCCCACGCGAGTGTGGGGACCAGCATGCTTAAGGCGAGACAAACAACCGCACTTCCAATCGATCGCAACTTCATCAGCGTGGCTCCTCGCAGCGGAAAGCAGACTCTTAAAACGTTGACGCGGGATAATCACGAAGCGGACTCATTTCTGCCATACTGCCGACGAAGCGTGTGAACTGAGCGTTCGATTGACCTATTGAGGAACTCCATGATGGTCCGCCCCATCACGTGTCCAATCTGTGAGACGTCGTTGCCTGCAACGGACGTCAGCGAGTCGAAGTTTTTTCCGTTTTGCTCGGAACGATGTCGAAACGTGGATTTGCTGCGGTGGTCGCAGGGGAAGTACGCGATCGTCGAATCGTTGACCGCTGATCGGCTTCAACAAATTGTGTCGGCCCCCGAAGCAGTAGAAGATGAGTTGTCATGACGACCGTTACAGAGCAAGCAACCGTGGATCGTCCCGAGTGGTTGATTCTTGAGGATGGTCCGTTGCTCGCGGTTAACAAGCCGTATGGATTGCCGACCGAGGGAATCGAAACGCGATTTCCTACGATGGTTGGTCAAGTCAAAAGCTTCTTGAGAGCGAAGTACCACAAGTCGGGAAACGTGTATCTCGGCATCCCCCATCGACTCGATCGAGCGTCAACAGGTGTGTTGGTGATGACTCGAAATTCAAAGACTGCAGCTCGCGTCGCGGAACAGTTCGAGAATCGGTCGGTGAGAAAGACTTATTGGGCTCTACTCCAGAATGCTCCTGATGCTGATGACGGCGAACTGATCGACTGGCTCTTGAAAGTGTCCGATGAAGCTCGCACTCAGGTAGTTCCCGAAGGAACCGCGGATGGCAAAGAAGCTCGATTGAGATATCGAGTGTTGCGAACGACGAATCGAGGGACGCTCGTTGAAATCGAATTGATGACCGGAAGGATGCATCAGATTCGAGTGCAGTTTGCATCGCGAGGGTGCCCCGTGGTTGGTGACACAAAGTACGGAGCCGCATCGGGGCCTTGGATCGCTTCTGGTGAGCCTGCTGAGGACGATGTTCGGATCGCTCTGCATTCGAGATCGCTGACGATGAAGCACCCCATTCGGTACGACGATTTGAAGATTGAAGCGCCGGTACCGGAGTTCTGGGGGATCGATTAATCCAGACTTTATTCTGAACTCGGTGATTTGATTGGCTCGGGTTGCGAACGTTTCCAATACGAAACCGTTCCATCGTCCGAGGTGATGATGAGGTCGCTCTCTGTGAGCAGAGTGATCTCTTCATTCCAGTGATCGCCCCACGTCTTCACTGCGAGAGCGTACTTCTGCGGCGGAGTACCGCTTGTCATGCCGTACACAATTCGGTTGCCATTAATGGCCCAATACATCTGGGCTTCCAAGCGACGACCGAACGCGAAGGTCCATGCTCCAGATGGCTCGATGACCATCTTGGCTTTGCCCTCGGGGAGGATTGTCAGCGAT
Organism: Planctomycetaceae bacterium; assembly: GCA_900299185.1. Taxonomy (GTDB): domain Bacteria; phylum Planctomycetota; class Planctomycetia; order Planctomycetales; family Planctomycetaceae; genus AM-0621. The sequence goes on along the minus strand of OMIV01000173.1, from coordinate 4,411 downwards.
CGATGTCCGAATCGCTCTTGTTCCCAAGAGCCGAGGAAAAGTCGTTCCCGCTGCTGCCCCGAATCGGCTGGCGGAACTCTTGGTGAACTTTCTTGGCCAAGTTCCAGGTCAGAGCTCTCGATCGGCGACAATTGCGCGCAGCTGGGAGACTTCGGAATTCGATTCGCCTTGCTGGCAAGCTGAATCGGGATGATTAGCAAGGCGATGACTGCAACGAGCTGCAATATCGACGGCTCTGATCGAGCTGGGTGCGACATACCCCAAATTCCGGTACGGGAATGACTGGTTCAACATCGGCGTCAAATAACGCCACGGATTGCTTACCTCAGTCATTACTCGCAATGTTTCAATTTCAACGATCGCGAGTTCATGCCCACTCGTAGGTCTTTCCCGGGACTCCGATTTCGAGATTGGGAAGCTGGAGGGCTTCCAACTCAGACATGATCGCGGCTTCAAATGCAGTCTTGATGTGAATCGCAATCACCGGAACTTGGTGACTGAGCTTCTTCAGTTCGTCGCTGAAGAGTCGCGGGCAGAGGTGCTTGGCTTTATCTGCCAACCAAGCCATGTGGTTTGGGAAACTGCATTCCAAAAAGACGGCTTTCAGCCGTGGTTGCTGGTTGATCACTTCCCAAACTCGATGGGTTGGGGAAGTGTCAGAAACGATGGCAATTGCGACCTCCCCATCATCAACCACAAATGCCATGGTCGGGACAACATGGTCGATGTCGACTGGGGTAACTCGAAGCCCTCCCGCATCGACAGTCGACTCGCTGACTAATTCTTCCAACTTCAGGAATGGAGACTCTTCACCAGAGAGCCGAATCATGTCTGGCCAAATCCGGTCATTGAAAATGTCAGTTTGGAGAGTCTTGATCGTCGCTGCGTTGGCGTAGACCGTTGGGCAGGCCGGTCCAGGCTGATAAATGTTGTCGATGAAGATCGGCACCGAAGCGATGTGATCCATGTGGCAGTGTGAAAGAAACAGATGCTTGACCTGTTGCTGCACGGATAGTGGCGAGGCCAACCCGACGCATCCTCCATCAATAGCAACGTTATCGTTGATGATGTACGACGCGAGAATGTGCTGCGTACGCCCTGGTCCCACTGTGGATTCGAGAATTGTGACTTTCACGGAGAATCACCATGTAGCTGATAAGGCAGGCTCTGATCATTTCGACGCGTGGCTGAGCAAATAATCGATGGCTTCGTTCTTTTCAGTCGGAAGTCTCAGTCGAGAGGTGCTTTGTCCTGGTGTGGAACACACTTGGCATAGTTGGAACGGCGAATGAAGATTGGTGTGGACTCTGGCGAGACAGCCAATTCATTGGCCCTGAACGTGCGGACCTTGATTCAATCAGTTGCTTTGAAACTCTTCTATTTCTTCTCCATCCGGATGACTCCAGACCAATCGCTTGGTGGCTCGTAGTTGTTTGTGGCGATGTAGATGAGCAAGAAATCTTTGACACGATCATCAACAGGCAACTGATTGAGTAATTCCATGGATTCTTGCCAACGACCAGCGACGAATGCGTCGACTGCTTTTTCGTAGGTTTCGATCTGGGCGTCGGTCACTCGCCCATCGATCTCAACTGGTGGCAAGAGTTCGTAAATCTCAAGGTCGGTATTCATTCCTGCTGGGATGAAGCGCCCGATGCGCCGGCAACGCATTTCTTCTGGTTGCGCGTGCGTTCGAACGTATTTTCCAGTCGCTTCATCCACGAGGATGGAAGTTCTCAGTTGTTTGGTTAGGCCTTCAAGTCGCGAGCCCATGTTGACGACTGGACCGAAGGCTCCAACTTTGATCTGCTCCTGGGTTCCAATCTTGCCCGCGATTGCCCGACCGTGCGCCACTCCTATGCCGATTTTGAAGCCAGCCAGAGAACTAGCGGGATTGTCGATCGTGCGGATGAATTCCTGCTGAATATGAAGAGCGGCCCGGCAGGCAGCGATCGGTCCATCTTCCGGCTGGCTCGGCCATCCCCAAAAACCGAGAGCAGCATCTCCTTGAAAGTCAGCGATCACACCATCGTACTTGATGATGCCAGTTGTCATGACGCCGAGAGCATCGCTGACTCGATCGAGTAATTGCTTGAGGTTTTCTTGAGCGGCTTCGGCCTTCTTGGAGAAGCCCCGAACGTCGCAGAACAGAACGGTGATGTCAGACTCACGCGGTTCGAGAACCTTGTCCGAGTTTGCTTTTCGGACGGCTTCCATAACTGCCGGCGAAAAGAATTGTGCCATACCCGCTTGTTGCTTTTGAAGCGACTGCACTTGTCTTAAAGAGCTGATGAAATCACAGACAAGCTCAGTAAAGCGAAGGTCGCCCTTGATATCGGTCTCTGTGATCGAACTCGATCCAGGTCCGCCAAACTTCCCGCTGACATAAATTGCCCAGCCACGAGACGCCTCTCCCTTTAATGGCAGACAGAATGCCCAGTCCAAGTTGCCACTCAATGTGAACGCTGGATTGGATTCTTGAGTATCTTGCCAGACATGTAGAACGCCTTCATTACGATTGATTGCGCTAGTCATAAGTCGTCGGCTGGGGGCGAATCTCCCTAAATCTTCTTGCTGAGTGTCCCAATTCATCAGGATTGGTTTTTCGTCGGGACCCGGGTGCGGTGGGTATTGAATGACCGCGGCCGCAGTGGCATGAGGCATGGCTTTGAGAAGTATCCGAATAACTTCCTGAGAGAGTTCCTTATCGCTCTTCGCTCTCGAAATTGCGTCAGGAAGTTTGGTGAGTACTTCGAGTCGTTGCTCGGCATTGTGAAATTTGAAACGCTTGAGAACTTCAGGAGCAAATGACTGTTCCTCAATCCGTGATCCTGAAAGCCCATCTGCAACGTCGACCGAAACTAGTTGAAAAATCGTTTGGCCGATGCGAAAACCTTGGCCGGGAATGATACTGAATTCTCGAGTGTCAACTTCATCTAAATAGACGGGGTTCCTTGCCGACTCTAGACGCCGAACATTCAGGAGTCCGTTCTTGAGTTCGAGTTCACAGTGCTCTCGCGAAATCAACAAGTCCCACGGCACAGACCATCCGCTGCGCGGTGCTCGACCGAGGCGAATAACTTCGCCTTCAATCAATTCCCGACGCTGTTGTTGCGTCGGTTCAGGGCCGGTGATGAGCAGCTCCAACATGCGGGGACATACTCCCAAGACAACGAGAGGTGGTGCGACAGCAGACAGTCTGCGAGCCAGTTTTCGTCGCGTCGAGTCACTTTCACAAATCCACAACGCGATCACAAGAAAATCAGTCCGCTGAAGCTGTCGGCGCATCAGCAGTAGACCGTATGGGGCCGATTGCAGGGATTGTGACTGTCGCGCGGTGCTATCCTTGCTCACGGTTTCCAATGCGTCGTGCGATCATTCCAGCGAGAAAGCCACCTCGAAAACCGGCGTCGATATTAACGACCGCAACATTCGCCGCGCAACTATTGAGCATCGACAGCAGCGCTGCCAAGCCTCCGAAGCTGGTTCCATATCCGACACTCGTTGGTACTGCGAAGACTGGACATGCGACATGCTCAGCGACAACAGACGCGAGAGCACCTTCCATCCCGGCCACAACCACGCAGGCATCCATCGACTTCAGATGGTTTACATGTCGAAGTAGCCGCTGAGGTCCGGCGACTCCGACGTCTTGAATTAGCTCCACGCCGCATCGCATCCATTTCAGCGTCTCAACTGCTTCTTCAGCTACCGGGCGATCGCTGGTTCCAGCCGTAATTACAGCAACTCGGCCGAGGATCGATTTCTGCGAATCAACGTCTATGCGTGCCGTTCGAGCGATGATATTCACGATTGTTTGAGGAAAAGCCGCTTGAACTGCTGCAACTTGCTCGGAATTCATACGAGTAGCAAGGCAGTCTTGATGCGCCGCAAGTATCTCTCGAAAGATTGAAACAATTGCTTCGGGAGTCTTCCCGCTTCCGTACACAACCTCGGGGAATCCACAGCGGGCTTCACGATCGAGATCGACGCAGGCTTCGACTCCTGCAGATCGGCCATCGAGGACCGAACTCAACAGCGACATGACGTTGTCAACGGTCTCGGCTCCACGCGTGAGCTGTTCGAGGACTTGCTTGAATTTGTCTGGGTCCATCTCGGAGAAGTCCTAGGGGATTTGCATAAGATCGCTGAAGGCGTGTGGCCGAAGCTACGAGCAACGACAAATGGCACCTAGGCATTGTGCTGCATTAACACGAGAAAGAAACGCACCTGCTACTCGTCAAGTCGAGCATCCACGACTGCGGCGCTTTCAAATGGGACACAAGAGCTTCCTAGGAGCCTGTCCGAGAATTCTGCCGGAGATTGGCGAAGTGGGCTTGGCAGCGGGGGTAAGATTTCCTCCAATCATTCGCCCGTGAGGGACGTGAGTCTTCGAGGATGTCGCCGCAGC
>OMIV01000172.1 GCA_900299185.1 Planctomycetaceae bacterium | reverse complement strand
GAAGACTATCATGACTCGGACCAATGGTCGTGCTCCGATGGCGACTCGTGTGGTAGAAAAAATTCCGCAGGTCGCTGGCAAACCACGACGTTCATTGGAGCCCTGCGAGTGAGTGGCTGGATTCGTGGCTGCACTCACGATCGACGGCCCATTGTTCTTAACTTGGGTCGAGCAACATCTAGCCCCAACACTTTCTCCCGGTGACTGCGTCGTGATGGACAACTTGTCGAGCCACAAAGTTGCGGGAGTGAGCTCTGCCATCGAAGCGAGAGGCGCCCGGCTGATCTACTTGCCACCGTACTCCCCGGATCTGAATCCGATTGAGCTGGCCTTTGCGAAGCTGAAGAAACTGCTCCGCGACGGAGCCGCACGTACCGTCAACAAGCTCTGGGAACTCTGCGCGAAAGTGCTCGACGAGTTCTCCGAAGCCGAATGCCGCAGCTACCTGAAACACTGCGGATACCGCCACACTTAAAACTCAACCACTCTAGTGACTGATGCTTTGGCTGGCACTGCACGATGATCCGGTCTTGAGCCATCTCAATCGCCGCGAATAGTGTGGGGGTGCCGTGGCGTTTGTAATCATGAGTCAGCTCTTCAGCCGACCGGGGAACATCGGCAGGCTTTTTTGAGTCCGGTCCCATGCTTGAATTTGAGTCTTCTCATCCACCGAGAGAACCACGACGTTCTTCGGTGAGTTCAGATACAGCCTCACAAGATCCACAAGTTTCTCGGGGAATTTCGGATCGTTGGAGACCTTAAACGTCTTGGTGAGATGTGGCTTCAAGTTGTTGTCGCGCCACACTCGATTCACGGTGGCCTGATTGGTTCCCACGGCCTGAGCCATCTTGCGAGTTGTCCAGACCAACCCCTTTGCGGGTTTGTCTTGAGTCGTCTTACGAATGATCTCGTCTTCCAGATGGTTGCGGACGGACGGCTTGCGATCGCTTCGTGGAGCATCACGTTCGATGCCAGCAAGTCGTTTCTGAGCGAATCGACATCGCCACTTGCAGACCGTCTTGGGATGAAGCTCCAACTGGGCGGCAATGTCCTGGCTGAGCATTCCTGCCGCCACTTGCAAAATAATGTTAGCCATCACCACCAACCGAGCCGCGACGCTGCGTCCCTTCGACCACTTTACCAACACTGCACGCTCTACGTCTGTAGATTTTAATACATTCGATGTTCACATTGCAACATCGTCCCCGGTTACCACCAAGTACCCAGCTCGCAGACTGTCGGTTTCGATTATTCACATCATTTAGGCGTCACTACACTAGAGTTCGGGGATTGGGTCGTTCTCACCGACGGGTTCGTCTTCCCAAACGACCTTGCCGCCTTCGAAGGTCAGCACTCGATGTTGGCTGCCGGGAGCGGGCTTCGCGCTTTTGACAGGCACCCACTTCTGCAGAGCCGTCTTGGTCGCGGCGTGTTGCGGGTCCTTCGCGAGGTTCGTCCATTCGTTGGGATCACGTTGCATGTCGTAAAGCTCCTCTGATCCATCGGCATAACGAATGTAGCGCCAGTCCTCGGTCCTGATGCCGTGATTGCCAGCGTTATGAGTCGTGATCGCCGGCCACTCGCGCGGAGCCTTCGCGTCCTTCAGTTGCGGTGCGAGGCTGTGTCCTTCCAATTCCGACTGAGCCGGCAAACCACACAGGTCGATCAAGGTCGGATAGATGTCGAGCAACTCGGCCGGTCGACTACAGCGGCCTCCTTGAGCAACACCCGGCCCCGCGAAGATCAGCGGCACTTTGGTCCCTCGATCCCACAACGTGTTCTTGCCGGTGATGAGCTTCTCGCCCAAGTGCCAACCATGATCGGACCACAACACCACGACGGTGTTCTTGCCGTGGCCGTTGCGTTCGAGTGCCTCTAACAGCCGACCAATCTGCGCATCCACAAAGCTGGTACTGGCCAAGTACGAACGCACGAGGTTCTCCCACTGCTTGGCTTCTTCCAGAAACTTGAGTCGCGGTTCCGGCAGCTTCCAATGGAGATACCAACTAAAGCGCGGAGTGTCGTCGCGGTCGTGGCGTTGCACGGGCGGCAGCTTCAAGGTCTCGACCGGATAGAGGTCGTACCACTTCTGAGTGACATAGCACGGCACGTGTGGCAAGAAGTAACCCACCGACAGAAAGAACGGCTGCGTGTGCGAGCCGTCCAATTGCTTGATGGCCCAATCGGTGATCTGCCAATCGCCTTTGTCTTCATCGCGATGTGGGAACGTGCCCCAGTCAACGAGCGGGTTGTTGCTCGGCGTATTGACGAGCTTCTTATCGGGCTTGGCACCAACTCCACCGCCGGGACCGATCACATCGAACTCGTCGTCCTTCTTTCCGCGGCCAATGGGACCGTGATAGATCTTGCCAGTCGTGAAGTTCTTGTAGCCGTTGCGACGCATGTGCTGCGGCAAGCTGACGATGTCTTTCAAACCATCGACCGATCGAAAGGACGGCGAGAGCCCATAGATGCCGGTGGACTCGGGACGTCGTCCAGTCAGCAAGCTGGTGCGAGACGGATTGCAGAGCGGTGCTTGGCAATGTGCGTTGGTAAAGAGCGTGCCTCGCGCCGCGAGTTTGTCGATATGCGGCGTCTTGATTTGAGGATGCCCACCGAGGCAGCCAATCCAATCGTTCTGGTCGTCGATCGCGATGAAGAGCACATCGGGCTTCTCCGCCGCCAGTCCGCCAACCGCCGGAACAAGCACCATCAACAGAGTCCAAATCGCGAGTCGCCGCATGTTGTGAGTCCTTATGTAACGATTATTGCAAGTGCTGGAGCGCGATTGCGTCTCAGCTTGTCGTTCGAGTTCAGCGAGTCGCGGAGCGACTGAGATGGGCAACCACCGACCGTAGTCGAAGGATCGCTACGAAATGAGAAGCCGCGTCGGAACTTAGACATCCCTCGTCGCTCCCGCCAACCGCTCGATTGGTCGCGAGCATTCAGTCGATACACTCCCGCCCCTTTTGACTCGACCGCTATTGAGAGTGCTGACATGACCCCGCGCCATTTCCTGTTCATGGTCTGCCAATCTGGAGCAGAGAACGCCCTGAAGAACGAAGTCACTCGTCGCCATCCGACGTTTCGATTTTCGTTTTCGCGACCGGGCTTTGTGACCTTCGCGACGCCCGAAGACATGGCTCGCGACCGCAGGTTTCAACCCAACTGCACCTTCACTCGCACTTGGGGTTATTCGCTCGGCAAAGTAAACGGCACTGATCCGCAGCAGCTCGTGGCGGAAACTTGGGCATTGCTCGTTTCGAGGTTTCCCAAAGACGTACTCAGTCAGTTTCGACACTTGCATGTTTGGGAACGCGACGCGGATGTCCCCGGCGAGAATGGCTTTGAGCCTGGAATCTCGGTGCTGGCCGATGAGATGGGCGAACTGCTGCTCGCGGCTCGTCCTGACATTGGTCAGGAATGGCCGCTGGTCTTGAACGAGGATGCCGCTGAAGGCGATCGCGTGTTGGATTGTGTGCTGGTGGAACCCGGCGAATGGTGGGTGGGTTGGCATCGAGCGAACCGCATTGAAACGCGCTGGCCCGGTGGCGTGCCCGAGATTGATGTGCCCAGCGATATGGTCTCGCGCACGTTCCTTAAGACGGCTGAAGCGTTGAAGTGGTCCGAGTTCCGTCTGACTCCCATTGATCAAGCGATCGAGATCGGCAGTGCTCCTGGTGGTTCCTGCCAAGCGTTGCTGCTGGCGGGCCTGGATGTCGTCGGTGTTGACCCCGCCGAGATGGACCCGCTGGTGGTGGAGAACCCGCGTTTCAAACACGTGCGTGGCAAGGCCAAGGATCTGAAGCGATCCGTCTTTAGTGATGCTCGCTGGCTGTTGGCCGATGCCAGCGTCGCACCGAACTACACGCTCGACACCGTGGAAGCGATCGTCACTCACGAGAAGGTCGAAGTGGAAGGCTTGATCCTGACGATGAAGCTGACGTCGTGGGAATTGGCCGACGAGATCCCGCTGTTCAACAAGCGCATTCGAGGTTGGGGCTACGACAAAGTGCGGTCTCGGCAGTTGGCCTTCAATCGCCAAGAGTTCTGCATCGTGGCGTCGAAAGATCCCAAGTCGCTCATCGACTGGAAGGAGGCCGAGTCGCAATTCGGTTTCCGACTGCCGACCGCTGAAGAGAACGCCATGATCGACGCTCTTCGCAGAAACCCGGCAGCCGTCCCTGAAGTCGAGGAGCTGGAATCCGAGATCACTGACGAAGACGCCGACCTGGAACTCGATGACGAGTTAGCCGACGACGAACTCGAAGATGATGAGGATGACTCGGAAGACGACGGCGATGAATCGACATCGGCGACCAAGAGCGAATGATCGCAAGCCGTTCGGCGTTGAGTTGTGCTGGTCGCTTCTGTGAGCAAAGTTCGACAGCCATGATCTTGGATGTCGCGTTCGGCTCGATCCATTTGTGTGAGACCACTCTTTGAAACAGGGATGCGTTCCAATGCCCAACTCAGTCGTTGATCTGCTGCGTGATTTGGTTGCGATACCGAGCGTCAATCCGATGGGCCGCGATGTGTCGGGGCCAGAGTTTTTTGAAGGTCGCATGTCCGACTATCTCGTCGGGTTCTTTCAAAAGCTCGGCGTGCCTTATGAACGCCTTGAAGTCGTGCCCGGTCGAGCGAACGTGATTGCTCGCTATGACTCCCCGGGCGCGAAAACAACGTTGCTGTTAGACGCTCATCAAGACACCGTCCCCGTCGAAGGCATGACCATTCCGCCGTTCGAACCGACCGTTGCCGATGGTCGCGTTTATGGTCGCGGTTCATGTGACGTGAAGGGTGGCATGGCCGCGATGTTGTGGGCCTTCCAACGCTTGGTCACCGAACGACCGGCCGGCGCGGCGAACGTCATCATGTCTTGCACGTGTGACGAAGAGCAGACCTCGATCGGCATCAATGACCTGACCAAGTTATGGACCGCTCCCAGTGGCCGCTCGAAGTTGCTGACTCAACGCCCTGATGCAGCCATCGTCGCCGAACCGACGTTGCTGCATGTAGTGGTCGCGCATCGCGGCGCGACTCGCTTTCGCATTCGAACGCGAGGTCGAGCCTGCCATAGCTCGAACCCGTCCTTGGGTATCAACGCGATCTATCGCATGGCCAAGGTCGTCGAAGCTCTCGAAGAGTACGCCGCTTTATTGCCGAGCAAAGTCACGCCACATCCGTTGTGCGGTTCGGCGACTTTAAGCGTTGGCCGAATCTATGGTGGCACGAGCGTGAACGTTGTGCCGGACGATTGCGCGATCGAGATCGATCGCCGCGTGGTTCCCGGCGAGTCATCCAAAGACGCGATCACCGACATGCACCAGTTCCTCCAGAGTCGCCTGAACTTCGAATTCGAATTCGAGCCGCCGTGGGTCGATGGCTGCACGTTGAACAACGATCAAAACGGATGGCTGGCAGATTCGTTACTCCGTCACATCGAACCCGTCGCGGGACCACGGCAAGCAATCGGAGTCTTCTATGGCACTCATGCTTCACGCACCGAGGCCAAGGGCGTGACGTCGGTTGTCTTCGGTCCCGGCAGCATTGACCAGGCTCATACGAAGGATGAATGGATCGCCATCGACGAACTCGAAAAGGCCGCCGAGATCTACTTCCGAGCCTGTGTGAATCCGCCGACAAAGAGCTAGCCATACGACGGAAGACAACTCAGCGGTTGGTATGAGGCTTACGATGGTCGACCAAGAAACTGCCATGCTGACCTATGCGCGACTCGCTCGGATCTCGCACGAGAAACGACAGCAGCTCGGCGGACATCGCTTCCTGTTATTGGCCGGAGCAGCCGCTTGCCGCGCGGGTTGGTTAGACGTTGCCGAACGTTGCCGCGAGATCATCGCCGGCCAGAACCCTCGGCACTTCTTAGCTCGTTGCTCGACCTTCGCCGATGCCATGCGCGACACGGACCATGCGGGCTACTTCGAGCGGCTCGAACGCTTCTGCTCGTTCGAGCAAGCTGAGTATCTCGTCGCTCAAAACGGCGGACCGATCGTGGTGCCAATTGACTCCACCGCCGGAGCAGCCGTGTTACAAGAGTTGCACTCCATCCAGACCACGAGCGACTGAAGACCAACCGCGTCGACAACTTCCCAACTGCGAGCGGCTCGCCCAAAGTCATCCAAGAGCGTGCTCTTCATTCATCGCGGCACCGCGTCCTTCGCGTTGGTCAAAACACACCACTCGGCTGAGTAACACCAACGACACTCAACGACTCGTCCGGAAAGCCAGAACATTGAACGCCCCACATACTCCCGAACCTCGGCAGTCACTCGGACTTTGGGACGCCATCAGCATCATTGTTGGCATCGTTGTCGGCGTTTCGATCTTCAAAGTTCCTAGCTTGGTGATTAGCAACGTCTCGACGGGTTGGACCGCGCTCGGAATCTGGTTTGCTGCAGGACTGCTCGCGCTGAATGGTGCGTTGTGCTATGCCGAGCTCGCGACACGACATCGACACGGCGGCGAATACACCTTCCTGACGCAAGCCTTCGGTAGACCGATCGGGTTCCTCTTTGGATGGGCTCAACTGACCGGTGTCTTCAGCGGCAGCATCGGCTCGATGGCCTATGTCTTCGGCGACTATGCCGTCGTCACGTTCAATCTTCCGACCGACTACGTGCCACTGCTGGCCCTGCTAGCGATCGCCAGCCTGACCGTGCTGCATGTGTTGGGAGTGGAAACAAGCAAGACCGTGCAGAACGCACTGACCATCGCCAAGGTCGTCGGCTTGGGAGCACTCTTGATCGCAGGCTTGAGCACCACGTCGGTCGATAGCCTTTCGACCGCCAAAGACATCAAAGGTCCGGGCGTAGGGCTGGCTTGGATCTTGATTCTGTATGCCTACGGCGGCTGGAACGACTCCGCCTTTGTGGCCGCCGAGCTAAAGAACCCGAACCGCAACATTCCTCGCGCCTTGGGCGGCGGCATGTTGGCCATCATCGCGATCTATCTGCTGATCAACTTGGCGTACTTTCGAGGGCTCGGCATGGATGGCTTGCGAGCTTCGGGCACGCCTGCGGTCGACATCATGCGGCAGTCGAGTGTGTTGCCGATCGCTCTTCAGAATTGGTCCGCCAAAGCCGTCGGAGTGATCGTGATGGTCTCTGCGTTGGGGGCCGTTCACGGGCTGCTCTTCACGGGCTCAAGATTGTTCGCGGTCTTGGGAGCGGACCATCCAGTCTTCGCGCGTTTGGGGCGATGGCATGCGTCGTTGGGTTCACCCATCACGGCGCTTGTGGCTCAAGCCAGCATGACCGGAGTGCTGGTGTTGCTGGTTGGTACCGAGTGGGGACGGAACGCTGTTGATGTCGCGGTGCAGTGCTTGGGACGTTCCAAGATTCCGTGGTCGGCGTACTTCGGTGGGTTTGAAACGCTGCTGGCCGCCACCGCTCCAGTGTTCTGGGCGTTCTTCGTGCTGAATAGCCTCGCGGTGTTTGTCCTGCGGCACCGGCATGGAACAGAACCTACAGTGTTTCGAGTCCCCTTCTATCCGCTCGCTCCGTTGATCTTCGGCGCGACCAGCGTCTACATGCTGTGGCAAAGCCTGATCTATGCGAAGGACTTGTCACTGCTGGCTCTGCTGCCGCTCGCCGTCGGCGTGCCGCTGTACTTCATCAGCGAGGCTCGCCAACGAAAGAGCCCTTCAACGTAGGGCAAGACGCCGAGCGATCCGCTTCACCGCTCAAGATCGACCACAAACAGCAACCGCCCCATTCGCGACTGGAGACAATGCGCACCACTCTATTTGTCATTCTCTCCGTTCCCTTTGCGTGCTCCTGGTCAAAGTCTTGCTGAAGACAATTGGAACAGAAGCACGCAGAGGAAACAGAGAAAGATCAAACGGAGTAGGGGCAGACTCATGCCGGCCGCTCAGCTTGAGGCCGCAAGCCGCGAGACACTCACATCGAAGTGACTGCGAACTTCGCCAGCCCAGCGAGCGAGCACGCTAAGACGATGTAGCCCAAGCTCACTTTGAAACGCGACATCACGACAAAAGCCGTGACCGCCACCAACACGCCAAACAGGTTGGTGGCTTCGACGATGCGCGAAAGCGACAGCTCTGCCGAGTTCCAACGCTGCAGCGTCGGCCAGAAGACGGTCTTGCCGAAGAACACGGCCAGGTTCAGCACCACTCCCACAACGGCAGCCGTGATCCCGGTTAGAGCTGCCGTCAGTCGTAACTCGCCTCGCATGGACTCGATGTAGGGACCACCCAGCAAGATGAAGACGAACGATGGCAAGAACGTGAAGTAAGTCGCGATCACGCACCCCAGCACCGCTCCGGTCCAGCTCAGTTCGCCCGCTTGATATCCGCCGACAAAGCCCACGAACGCCACGACCATGATGAGCGGCCCTGGAGTCGTCTCGCCCAGTGCCAGACCATCAACCATCTGCCCCGGCTTCAGCCAATTAAAAACGTCCACCGCTTGATGAGCGACGAACGGCAGCACGGCATAAGCGCCGCCAAATGTGACCAGCGCTGCGGTCGTGAAGAGGGTACCCATGCGAGCAAAGGTGCCGTCCCAACCTTGCCAACTCAGTAGTGCCGCCATTGGCCCGGCCCACAGCACGAGCCCAACAATCAGCCTCACCCCAAAGCGCATCCAACTTGGTCGAGCATGCGGCGGCGGCTCGTGCTCATCGTCGATAATGATGGCGGGCAAGTCTGCGACGTTATTGGCTTCGTCCTTTTTGGACGACTTGCTGCCATGTCCGCTGCCGGCTTTGAACTTGTCAGGAGCGAATCGCGAGCCCAGCCAACCCAAGAAGCCTGCTGCTAACACGATGATGGGAAACGGCACATCGTACACCGCCAACGAGACAAAAGCTGCAATTGCGAAAGCCAGCAGCACGCCGTTCTTGATGGCTCGCGAGCCAATGCGAATGACTGCCGACACGACGATCGCCACGACAGCGGGCTTGATGCCATCGAGTATCGCAACCACAGCCGGCACATTGCCGAACGCGACATAGATCGCACTCAAGCCCATCAAGATGAAGAGGCTTGGCAACACAAACAGCCCGCCCGCGACGAGTCCTCCGCGAGTGCCATGTAACAGCCAGCCAATGTAAGTCGCCAACTGCTGAGCCTCCGGCCCCGGCAACACCATGCAGTAATTCAAGGCATGTAAGAAGCGGCGTTCAGAGATCCAACGACGGCGATCCACCAACTCGGTATGCATGATCGCAATCTGTCCCGCCGGTCCGCCGAAGCTGATGAAACCCAGCTTCAACCAAAACGCCACGGCTTCACCAAACGAAACCGACCTCGGCTCTGCGCCACGATTTTGATCGGCAGGGGCCGAAGAATCTGAAGTATTAGAAATCATGCAGAGCTTTCAGTATCAGAAGTTGGAGAGTCGTGTGCATGGATTTGTGTCGGACGCTGAGCAGGTCGCCGAGGAAAGAAAACGGACAGAGGCTGTCGTCACACGAGAGTAGTTGTCTTTCAAATCAGCTTGGACCAAACATCATGCTGCCCTGTCCGAAGTCGAACTTGGCTCGCTGCGAATGCTGTTCGCTTTATTGAAATCTCGACCGAAGAGAACTCAAGACAGCCCAAAGTGATGCACTGCAATTGGGTTCCGGCTCTCCGCCAATCCTGATGGAATCTGTGATCGACCATCAAACAGAGGCTAACGCACGGTTAACTGAGGGGGCGCGTCTAGCAGCTCAATAACGGGATCCAACCTGGATGGAGAATGGTCCATAATTCTCAACACGTTGCCGATACTGCGACCCTACCAGTTGGGTAAGGTCTGCCGATTATTCAAGTTGTGACGGTGTCGTGGCCGATACCTGCTGATGTTTCCTGATAGCTGACCGGACCACCGGAAGCTTACGGGGGCTACATGGCCTATCCGTGTGCCTCCGTTTTCTTTTTCGGTTCACTCGAAACAACGCCAAGGAGGGCGTCATGAGTCCGGTCTCGAGGTGGTGGAGAATGCTCCGGCGAAGTTGCGCTTTGGGTTGTGTCGCACTTGCCAGCTTGGCCGCATTGAGTCTCCCTGCACTCGCTCAAGAGCCCGAAGACCGCTTCGATAGCACCGCTGTTGGCGCGACATCGATTTACGACGTGTCAAATTCGACCTGGGTCGAAAGTGCCGCAACAGACTCGGGCAACAGCCCAGATGTCAGTGCGATCTTGAAACGGATCGACAAGCTGGAGAAAGACGCGGCCAAAGCCAAAGACACATCCGACAAGTGGGCCGTGAAGCTCGGTGGCCACGTGCAGTTGGACTACGTCAATTGGGCCAACGGTGACTCAGCCATTCCCGCCGACAGCACACGAGACTACTTCGAGTTCCGCCGGTTGCGACTGGTGGCAGATGGCACCGGCTACGGCGTCTTCGACTTCCGTCTGCAACTGACGCTGGAGCCAGAGACCGTCGGCGAGACCTTGCCGCTGGGTACCGTGATGTCGCCTGACGTCAAAGACGCGTACTTGTCGATGAACGAGATCCCGTTCTTGGGTCGCTTTCGCATCGGCAACTTCTTCGTGCCGTTTGGACTGGAACAAGTCACTAACGACACCAATAACATTTTCATGGAGCGGTCGATCCCCAGTCAGGGAGTCTTCACAGCCGATCGCGAAGTCGGCATCGCATTCTATGACTGCACCGAAGACAAGAACTTCACGTGGTCCTATGGCATGTTCATCGACAGCATCAGCGAAGGACTCAAAGAGCGAATTGCGGATGCTCAGGGCTATCGCTTGAGCGGTCGTACCACTTGGTTGCCGTACTACGACGAAGCTTCGAATGGTCGCTATCTCGTGCACGTGGGAGCGGGCGTTTTACACACGGACGACCAAGACAATCGCATTCGCTTCCGTGCCCGGCCTCAGGTTCATGAAGGCCCGCGGCTAATCGACAGCGGAGTGATCAACGGCAACTCGTTCACGACCGGCAACCTGGAACTGGCTGTGGTTTGGGGCTCGCTGACCGTGCAATCTGAAGCCTTTCTTTCGAGCGTCGATCGATTTGTGGGCGGTCGAGCCACCATCGGCGGCACGTACATTCATGCCAGCTACTTCCTGACGGGCGAGAATCGCATCTACGAAAAGTTCGGCCAACATGGTGCTCAGTTCGGTCGCAACAAACCCAACACCAACTTCTTCTTGGCCCATGGCGAAGGTTGTTCGGGCTGGGGAGGGTGGGAAGCGAAGGCCCGCTACTCAAACCTCAATCTGCAGGACCTCAACAAAGGCGAATACAACGACCTAACCGTGGGCATGAACTGGTATTGGTCCGACCGCACTCGAGTCATGTTCGACTGGATTCACCCCGTGACCAGCAACGGCACGCCCTTCGGCAGCACAACGTCAGACCTGCTCGCCATGCGCTTCGACTTCAACTGGTAAGAGTCGCAACGATCGACGCCGTCCCAAATCCCTCTGCGTCCCCAGCGTCTCTGCGTGAGGCTCTTGTCTTCTGCAACCTGCTGCTGCCAATTGTCACCACCCGTGCCGTCAAGGCTTGATCGGCAGAGTCTTCTGATTGGTTCGCTCACCTCGAATCAGCTTGGTTCCTTCGCTTGTGAGCCGCAGATACCAGTCTGCGGGCAGTCCGTCATAGGTCGCGAAGTGACCTGGAGTTGGTGGCGAGTTACGGACCTTGAAGATGGCCGTCCCTTCGTCGACTTCATCGAACATCGCCACGTAAGCCATGTCGACTCCGAGTTCCGACGCGGTCGAAAACTGCTTCCAGAAGAACTCACCACCTAAGCGTGGCAGGTTGTCTTTGGCGGCTTTCGGGCCTTGCAGGTTGGTCCAACCAAACCCCGGATAGATCACCGGCAGAAACTTCATGCCCGATCGCTGGCACTCTTCGAGATCCGGTTGCCACGAGCCCGTTGCGGCGTGTCGTTGGCCATTGATCGACGTCGAATTGCCGACGTTCCACGGGCTGATGACATCAAACCGCCGAAACACTTTGGCCCACTCGGCGCCCTTCTCGGTCCGCCAATACCACTGACATCCGCCGACCAACGTCACTCCGTACTTGGGATCGTTCTTGAAGAAGTCGATGATCTTGTGGGCCAGCTCGGGACCAAAGCGATCGCTGTAGAAGCCCCAGATGAAGAGCACCGGTTTGCCGTTGTGATGCAGATAGCGGCCATCGTTCGTGATGTGCTTCTCATCGACAAGCCGCTTCCAGTCCGCGACCAACTTGTCGTAGAGCGTCTCTTTGGCCGCTCCGCTGAGGTCATAGCACAGCCCCATGACTCGACCGGTCTGGCGGCACGACTGTTGGACGTTGGCCAGCACTTGGTCCACCGCTGGGCTGTGAGCTTCCACCAAGAACCGCTGCAAGAACACGCCGTCGATGCCATGTTGCTGCATCCAGCGAAAGTGGCGATCAACCGTCTTGGGATGAGCCGAGCTGAAGAGGTACGCCGGCTGACCGTCCGCATGCATGAAGCCCGGAGCCGGATACTTCTCGTCGTCGTCCGCTTCGCTCAGATCCGGCCACATCTCGAAGGTCAGCGTTTCAGGAGTGATCTTCCTGCCGTCCCGACTCCAATGCCGCCAGCCTTGTTTGGCCGGATCGTTGGGACAACGAAACCACCCCTGATACCCACACAGAACCTTCCGCTGCAAAGTCGAAGCATCGACCACGTCATCCGCAATCAACAGCCTGTCGCCCATCAGCATCAGAGCCGCCACCAATCCCAGCAACCGAACCATAGATTTCCCATCCTCAATGAAGAGCAGCCTTCTCGTTCCCAAGCTCCGCCTGGGAACGCTCCCTCGGAAGCTCTGCCTCACGAGTAACCTTCCGCATCAGTAACCCAGCCCACGCGAGGTTACCTCTCAAAGTGCCAGAAGCCGACCATCAAGGGGCGCCCCCAACCAGCCCACGAGCGTGCTTGAATGATTCACGCTCCATTCCTTTCGGGCGGCACATTCCGATTGCCATTCGCCCGAGCCGGTCCAACTCAAAGCTTCAATCCCGAGCCATGAAGACATGCAGCACGAGCATTCAAATCGAACCAACCGCAGCCGCTTCGTTGCTCGCGCGAGGTCACTCACAGCCACTGATTGCCACACGGATCGGCGGACTGTTAGAAGCAATCCCGAACTGTTCAATCACCGTCCAAAGGGCTACGGGCCATGTCCGATGTAATCGTTTTAAAACTAAAAGCACGACTTTCGAAATTACCGCCGAGAGCTGCCGTTGCATTTGCCGTCCGGTGCGCCCGCCGATTCGAACCACTGATAATTCGCGACTTTGACCTCTGGGGTGTCGAGGAATTAAGGGTGGCCATATGGGACATAGATACTGCCCTCACGCGTCTCGAAGATTGGTGCAAAGGAGTCGGTGACATCGGAACCATCGTCACAGCAGTCATGGCACTTGGTAGCAGTGCGAATCGGATCAAAAGCAACGCTTTTTCAATTTCAGCAGCTATCGTCGAAACATTCATCGTTGCCTCAACTGCTACCGCAGCAGCAAACAGGGCCGTCGTGGTTGGCAACTATTCTTCGATAAGCGGGGTCTATGCAGAAGCGGCAGTCGAGGCTGCCGCTTCCTACGAATCCGGTCCTTTGTCATCGTTCAAGAGCGAGAATAACGCAGCGATCAGCAGAGATATCGTGTTGTTGTCGCGCGTAGTCAGTGAGACATCCGACGGACTTGGTACTTTTATTGACCCATCTGACGTAGGACCTATCGGACCGCTCTGGGGAGACTCGCCCCCTCAGTGGTATCCAGAGAGCAGACAAGCGTTCGACCAGTTCTTGGGGCGGGCAGCTTCAAGCAATCAAGCGTCTGATCGCATCAGATGGTAACTCGAAAGAACACAAGAAGAACTTGCTTCGACCCGTCAAGAAATCATCACCGCTCAAGCGAGAGCCGAAGCGAGACAAGAAGAAGTTGCCCGTCTTGAAACTAGCTTCGGAAAGCAGTCCGAAGCGTTACAAAAGTACGAGCAAAATCTCGTCGCCCAGCGCGAGCAGATCATTAAACAACAAGAGCACGCTGCCGAATTACAGAAACGATTGATCGATGCCGACACAGCCGCCGCTGCAGCCCAAGCCGCTCGTGAGATTGCTGAAGCCAACGCGAAGAAGTTCGAACTCGAACTAGCCAGCAAACAAACTCGAAGCTTCGGCGACCTGTGGCGAGACTTCAGAGCCGGGAAGATCGCTTGGGACGACATCCGCACGACCGTGATCAACCTCGCGATGTGGGCTCTCATGGCCGCCGCAGGCTTCTTGGTCTTCATCACGCTGTCGGAGATCTCGTCGCGACAACAGTTGGAAGCGCTCATTACCAACGAACTCACGCACGTGCGAAACGAGCTCGCGAAGTCCCCCCCCGAGATTCGTCCAGACGGAACCACATCCAAAGACCAATCTGACCTGCGCAAGCAACTCAATCGCTTGGAGCAAGGACTTAAGGACATCCATCGCTTGGTCACCATCGGTGCGACATCGCAGAGCATGTTCGCAGCCGAGATCTCTGAACGAACTCGGGTTTCAGATTCAGATGCCAATCGCAAGCAGCGCGACGAAACAGCCTTGGGCCAGCTGATTACGGTGATGGATAGACTTCGCCTTGTCCCACAAAAGTCAGACGAAGAATCAGTCTTGGGATGGTTGGACTTGCGGCACTTCTGGAGTTGGTCGAACTCGGAATTCCTATTGGCGTTAGTCGTCTCGACCTGCGGTGGCATCGGCTCGCTCATTGCAATGATTCGAGAAGACAGTCGGCAGAAGTCCGGCACTGCGACTTCCTATCGCCACGAACGGAAGGCCATGGAATACGGCCAGCTATTCATGCTGGGTCTCTCAACGGGCTTCCTATCGTTCTTCATCGTGCGCGGCGGAAAGACTGTGTTCTTGCTGCAAGGCGACGCGGCCAGCTTCCCCACCAATCCCTACACCACCAGCTTCGCCGGACTTATTGCAGGCGTCTTCACCGAGCGGGCCTATGGCCTCTTGATGGATGCTGTCACGCAGTTGGAAAAGAAGATCCGCCAAGTCATCAACGAACCACAGACCAATACCCCCGAAACCAAAGCTGAGGCGCCCACCACAGCCAAACCCGTAGCGAAGGCCAGCCCCTCAGCGGCAGCACCAGCGGTCGCGAACGAGCCTGACGTGAAGTCCGACACGAAGCTCGGCGAAGCAACGACGACTTAGGAACAAGGTCGTGATGACATCCGGCTTGAGCACGCAGCGTCAGCGTTAAGGGATTGAGAAGAGTCGAACTCGACGCCCGGCAGCGACGCGCATTCGTTCGTCAGCGAGAACGTCGTCGTAGTTGCGCTGATGTTGTGGTCGCAACTGTTCTTGATCGTCACTGTGTTATTCGCGCTGCGTTTGATTCGCGCGGCTCTCTTCCGTCTCACGCAGGCTGACCAACTTGGTCCGATCAAGAAGGACCGCGCGAATGAAACGGAGCGCGAATATCGGATGGTCAAGATTTCGCTTAGCCCTCTAACGCACGGCGGACTTCTCAGAGTCGGTGCGCGTAGTGCGAACTTCCAATTTGGAATGGCCGACTTAGGGAGCATCGAGGAATAACTTCTCGGTTGGGTTTCCCGTGAGCGACATCGCAGTCGCAATCGCGCGAAAACAGTAGGTCTCTCGTCGAGGCGCTGAGGTCGCAGAGTTGGCGAATCTGGTCTTCTCCGCGTTCCCTGCGTCTCTGCGTGAGACTTCTTCTGCTTGGGAATCGTCGAGGAAAACAACCTCAATGAGCGTCTCATTGGTAGGACGCCGACCTCCAACGGCGATGCCGCACGGGCGACGGAATCCATGCGACGAATCCGGGAGGTCTCCGACGATCTCTTAGTGCGGATCACCCGGGTCAGCTCGGGAAGGAATCCCAAGCGACGGCTTCGCGGCGGCAAAAAAAGAAGCCCGGCAATGCACCACCATGCCGGGCTTCACGCTTCCGGGGCCAATTCGCCCTGGATGAATTCAATTGTCGAGTCGGTTAGTTCGCAGCAGCCAGTTCCGACAGGCGGATGGCGGGCACGACCACTCGGTCCCAGTTCGCGGCGAGGTAATCCGCCGGGCCGCCCTTTGTGCCGACGTACCAGCCAGCGTCGATCGTGTCGACCATCTCGATGGCGTCCCACGGGCACACGGTCAGTTCGTAAGGATCGGACTTTTTGCCGGGAACATGCACGCAAACTTCACAGCCCACGCAACGCTCGACGTCGATCTCGCAAAAGCTTTGCAAGCAGGCAATCGACTGACCGGGCACCTTCTGAATGCAGTCAACGGGGCAAACTTCCAAACAAGATTCACAGCCGGTGCAGTTATCGGCATTAATCACCGCGACTTGCTTCGGCAGTTTTTTACGAGCACCTTGCTTCGCCATGACGATCTCAATGAGGCTTGAATTTCGAGAAAACTGAATCGTCCCCCAGTGATCGACTCAGTCGGCGTTGCGACTCTAGCCCAAGTTCTGGGGGCGAGCGGCGGCGTATTCTTGTGACCGCTCCAACAGCCGACAAGGCAACGTTTTGCCGCGATTTTCGAGATTACTGGTCGCGGGAAAGCAGCGGATTTGGCAGGTCGAGACTACGGCTTTTCGCCAGGTTTCTCGCCAATTCAGATG
This sequence comes from Planctomycetaceae bacterium, assembly GCA_900299185.1. Classification (GTDB taxonomy): domain Bacteria; phylum Planctomycetota; class Planctomycetia; order Planctomycetales; family Planctomycetaceae; genus AM-0621. The sequence goes on along the minus strand of OMIV01000172.1, from coordinate 25,271 downwards.
GCTGCTAGCGGTTGCCGCTGATCGAGGCACATACTCTGATTCCGTCGCCCGATGGACCGCATCGGGCATTTCGGAAGACGCTCGACTTTGCGAGTCTGACTCCGCTCCACATTGAGGCTCACTCCGTGACCGATCCGAATTCCCCTGCCGCCACAGCCACGGCTCCCGCGCGGCAAGCAGACCTTCAAGAACGAGTCCGTGCGTTGCGTCTTCCGGCCCCGGCCAAGGGAGCGGCGACGAGCCGAGGCCCGTGGGCAGTCGCCGTCGTATTCGCCGGAATGCTGGTCTGGCAGACCTACCTCAGCTACGGCCGCTCGTTGCCCGACGCCGACGAAGACGCGGCCGTGGCGAAGTCCGAAACGTCGACTAGCAAACCCGAGAAGAGTGGCGGAACACCAGCCGCCAGTGCCGCTCCGCAAAAGCGCGCAGCCAGTGGCGACATCGTGCTCGACTCCAAAGGGCATGTCGTCCCGGCTCATCAGATCTTGGTCAGCCCCAAAGTCGGCGGCATGATCATGGAACTCTTCATCGAAGAAGGTCGCCTAGTTCGCAAAGGCGAGATCCTGGCCGAGGTCGAAAAGATCGACTTTGAAGCCGATCGAGACCGAGCCAAAGCCACACTGCTGCGAGCCGAAGCCACGCTCGAACGTGCTCAGAATCGAGTTCGTGAAGCCGATCGAGGCTTCCGAGAATTGGAGAAGCAACAGTCCGAAGCCGAACTGGCTGAAGCTCAAACCGAACTGCAACGCCAGCAAGCTGATCACGAACGCAACGTCGGACTGCACGCCAAAGGTGCGATCACCGATCGCGACTTCGAAGACTTGGAAGCCAAGTACAAAGCCACTCAACAAAGAGTCCGTCGCCTTCAAGCAGCCTTAGCGCTGATGCGCGAAGGCGAACGCGAAGAGCGCCGCGCGATGGCTCGCAACGAAGTGCAGCAAGCGGAAGCCGACGTGCTGCAAGCTCGCGCGGAACTGTCGAAGGCTCAATGGCGACTCGATAACTGCACGATCCGCGCCCCCATCAATGGCACGATCCTGAAGAAGAACGCCGAGATCGGAAACATCGTCAACCCGATCGCACCTCAAGGCTCATTCAGCCTGTGCGATATGGCGGACCTCGCGGACCTCGAAGTCGAACTCAACATCGGCGAGCGCGACATCAGCGTGATCTACCCCGGCCAGCGCTGTCAGGTTCGAGCCGACGCGTACCCCGAACGAAGTTACCAAGCCGTCGTCGATCGCTTGATGCCCATCGCGGATCGCTCGAAAGCATCGATCCCTGTCCGAGTGAAAGTAAGAGTTCCTCCAGATGAAGAAGGCGTCTATCTGAAGCCCGAGATGGGCGTGAACGTGACCTTCTTCAAACCGGACGAGAAGAAATCTGAGAGCGTTCCGAAGACTGACGAACCAACGAAGCCCGCAACTCCGGCCGAGTCCGACGCTCCACCCGCCAAAGACAAAGCTCCCGAGTTGCCCGATCAAACGAAATGAAGCACGACGTGCGAGCGAAGTACCGACCCAAGAGAAAGACCAAGTCGCGGAGCGACTTGGCTACGTAGCTCAGACGCTCCGCGACGGAGAATCACGAGCCATCGTGCTTCACTCATCACGGTCTTGATCTTGGATTGGTCTTAACCGTGCGTGCCTTTTCACGACGAACCACCGGACGAAACTAATTCGACTATGCCTGACTTCAAGCCACCGATCGTTCAAGTCGATCAAGTCCACAAGTACTTCAAGCGCGGCGGCGAGCGACTCGACGTCCTCAGCGGACTCTCGCTGAATGTGCAAGAAGGCGAGTTCGTCGCGTTGATGGGCCCCAGCGGTTCGGGCAAGACCACGCTCCTGAATCTGATTGCAGGACTGGATACGCCCAGCGAAGGCACGATCCGCATCGGCGACCAAGTCATCTCTTCGATGAGCGAAACACAGCTCGCCAAATGGCGGACTCGCAACATTGGCTTCGTCTTCCAGTTCTATCACTTGCTGCCAGTGCTGACGGCGTTTGAGAACGTCGAACTGCCGATGCTGTTGCTGCCACTCTCGGCTGCTCAAAGAAAGCAGCAAGCACTCAATGCGTTGCAGTTGGTGGGACTCGAACACCGCATGCAGCACCGCCCCGGTCAGCTTTCAGGCGGTCAACAACAGAGAGTCGGTATCGCTCGAGCCATCGTCACTGACCCGACGCTGATCGTGGCCGACGAACCAACCGGCGACCTCGATGCCAAGTCTGCGGTCGAGATTCTGGATCTGCTCTGCGAGATCCGCCGGACGCTCAACAAGACGATCGTCCTCGTCACGCACGACCCGCGAGCCGCTGATCGAGCCGATCGCATCCTGCATTTGGAGAAAGGCAAACTGGTCAGCGAGACGACTTAGCACGTCTTCAAAATGAAAGACGCGGGTGGCACGTCCTGACCATCGGGAAGGGCGTGGCGCAATTCGAAGGTGAGTTCCACACGCCCATCGCTCGTCGCTCTGAGCGTGCCACCCACAAATTCAAATTGAAGTCGTAGTTGTCACATCAACCACAACTGCGAATGACCGGTCTCTCCTCATCAGGACATCATGAAACTCTTACTTATGATGCTGAAAAACGTCCGACGAAATCTGATTCGGACGATCCTTACGGCCATCGGCACCATGATCCTGGTGCTTGTTATCACCGGCATTTGGTCCGTTCTGGAGTTCCTCGATAACGCCACGTCCGAGAAGAGCCAAAACATTAAAGGCATCGTGACCGAACGATGGCAGATCCCCAGTCAGATGCCGATGTCGTATGCCCGACCGCTCGAAGATTACTCGTGGCAAGGGCCAGACAATTTGATGACGTGGCAGTTCTACGGAGGCACCACGGACCCGGCCAAACGCACGTTCGATTCAGTGTTCTTCGCCATCGCGCTCGAGCCTCGCAAGATTCACACGATGATGGACGAGCTCGATACGTTGCCGCCTGCCGAGAAGCAGAACCTCGTTGATATCGCCGAAAAGATGACGCTCAAACGCGAAGGCGTTGTCGTCGGGCCAGGTCGCTTGAAGCTGCTGAAGAAGCAAGTCGGAGATCGATTCAAAGTCACGAGCTTCAATTACCGAGGCATCGACTTGGAGTTTGAAATCGTCGGCACTTTCCCCGAAGGACGTTACGACCTGAGTGCCGCCATGAATCGCGACTATCTCAACGACGCGATGGATGCTTGGACGAAGAAAGCTGGCAAACCCCATCCGATGGCTCGCAAGACGCTGAACCTGGTGTGGTTCAAATTTCCTGACGCCACGGTCTTCAACGACGCTGCTGACAAGATCATGAACGGCCCCGACTTCAAAGAGGTGCCCGTCAAATTGGAGACCGCATCATCAGGCATCGCGAACTTTCTGGAAGCCTATCGAGACTTGCTGTGGGGCATGCGTTGGCTGTTATGCCCTGCCATCTTGGTGACGTTGTCGATGGTGGTAGCCAATGCCATCAGCATCAGCGTTCGCGAGCGACGGCAAGAGCTGGCCGTGATGAAGGTGCTGGGCTTTGTGCCTCGACAGATTCTGATCTTGGTCTTGGGCGAGGCGCTGCTACTGGGAATCTTCTGCGGCGGCATCAGCTCGAGTGGCGCCTATTACTTGGTCAACAAGGTCTTCGGTGGGATCCCCTTCCCGATCGCGTTCTTCGGAGCGTTCAAGATTTCGACCCATGCGTTGTGGTGGGGGCCAGCGATTGGAGCGACGACGGCATTCTTGGGCAGCGTGGTGCCAGCGTGGTCTGCTCGCACGGTCAAAGTCAGCGAAGTCTTCTCTAAGGTGGCTTAGCCGCAACGACGATTCGATCTCGGTCCCATCATCTTCAGGATCTCAACGGCATGTTCCCGATGCATCTTTTACTCGCCGCTGCCACAGCCGCTCCGCCATTAACGCTCGCCGACAAGATCGTCGCGGGAGTGATCATCTCCATCTGCGGCATTCTGATGATCGCCGTGCTGGCTCGAGTGCCGCTCATCTACAACATCCGCAATTTGTTCGTGCGTTGGCCGATCACGCTTCTGACGGGTTCGGCCTTCACGCTCGTTGTCGGCTTGCTGGTCGTGATGCTGGGCTTCGTGAATGGCATGTATCGACTAACGGAAAACAGCGGCAACAAAGAGAACATCATCATCCTCGGGCAAGGCACGCAGGATGAGGTCTTCAGCAGCCTGGGCTTTGCGGCCGTTGACGACATCGAAAACCTGCCGGGCGTGATGCGTGACGATCAGAACCGCCCCGTGGTCAGCAAAGAGACCTACGTCATCGTCAATCAGCCGATCACGAACCCTCAGCCCGGACGACCGAAACGCCGTTTCCTGCAACTCAGAGGCATTGAAGTTCCCGACTTATCGGGACTCGTTCATCGCGTCGAACTGCAAGGCGAATGGTTCAGCACGGCGGGAGTACGTCCCGATCCTTCCGGCGACGCCAGCAAACCCAACTTAGTGGAATCCGTGATCGGCCAAGGCATCGCTCGTACTTTGGCGGGAGATGTTGGCAAAGAGTCTCTGACAATCGGCGACCAGTTCGTGGTGGGCGATCGTCGTTGCGTCGTCGTGGGGCTGATGTTGTCGCGCGGCAAGACTTTCGATTCTGAAATCTGGGCCAAGCGAGATCTCGTTGGTAAGTCGTTCGGTAAGGAGACTTACACAACGATGGTCTTACGAGCGACCACTGGCAAAGAAGCCAAACGACTCGAAGACTTTTTGAAGAACGACTACAGCAAGGGCTCGATCGACCCCATGCTCGAAACGAAGTACTTCGCAAATTTGAATGGCACCAACCAGCAGTTTCTGTATGCGATCATGGTCGTCGCAGCGGTGATGGCGGTCGGCGGCGTGTTTGGCGTGACGAACACCATGTTCGCGGCGATTGCTCAACGCACGAAAGACATCGGAGTGATGCGGCTCATCGGCTTTGGCCGCCTGCAGATCTTGGGCTCGTTCATGCTCGAATCACTCTTCATCGCCTTGGCGGGCGGAGCATTAGGCTGCTTGCTTGGCTCCTTCGCCGATGGATGGACCGCCAACAGCGTCGTCGGCAGCGGTCAAGGCGGTGGCAAGTCGGTCGTGCTCGAGCTGACGGTCGACTGGAAGATCATCGCTCAATGCATGCTGTTCTCGCTGGTGATGGGATTCATCGGCGGCTTGATGCCGGCCGTTTCCGCAATGCGACTCAAGCTGCTCGACACGCTGAGATAAGAGCCGCCCAGTCTCCTGGAGTGCTCTGGCTGCGACGGAGCCCTTAACTTCGCGGCACAAATCTCCCTCACTCACCCAGCCAACCGTGACCATCACCGTCACGACTAATCAGCCGACTCAACGCAGCAAGACTCCATCGCCCCTATCGCCCTGCATGCTTCACGATGAAGTCCACGATCGGCGTCGAATCATCCAAACCATGTGGATGATGTCCTACACCCTTCTTGCCAATCAGCGTGATAGACCCGCCGAGCTTCTTGTAACGCTCAGCAATCAGGCCCGTGTTTTCTTCCCACGGCACAACGTCATCAGCATCGCCATAGACGTGCAACAACGGGACGCCTGCGGCAGCCAGCGGTTTGAGATTGTCGACCGGGTTCTTGTCATACGCCAAAGCAGCCGCCTCATCCGTGAAGCCGTAGCGTTCGATGACAAGCTTCCAATCTCGCGGGCTGCCCTTGCCCTTACCTTTTCCGCCCGGCCAACTCTTGAAGTCGCAGACCGGAGCATCGCCATAAATGCTGGCGACCTTGTCAGGATTAGCCGCGGCCCAGTTGTAGCAATACAGACCGCCACGGCTCAGACCAACGAGCGTGACCTTCTTCGAGAGCCCGTACTTCTCGGTGGCCTCTTTGTAAAAAACATTCCAATGAGCAACCGCCTGCGGACTCCCCAGCATGTCCGGCACTCGCATGTACGCGATGTGAAATCCTTTACCGAGCAAGGCGATGTCCGGCGCCGGCTTATGCCCGAAGAACTCTCCATGCCACACCCACGGACGCCCCGGACCCGCTTCTTTGGGAGCCACGATCAACACCGACTTCCCATCAACCTCAAAGTCGTACTTGGTAAACCCATTCCAATCGCTGGTCTTACCCGGCAGCGGATCAGCTCCGTTTGCCACTGAAGCTACCAATCCACACAACGCGACGATCGCGAGCATACAACGCATCGTTCGAACTCCTTCGCTAAGTCTCTAAGTCAGGCTGATCAGTGAGTCGCAGGGCGGCACGTTACTCCAAATCCAAGAGGCAACGAATCAACTCGGCTTCGACTCACTGAGTAAATCGCGAGACTCGCACACAACCAACCATCTTTGAATTCGTCTGGCCTCAGCAGCATCGAGTTCCAGCGTTGTTAACATCCGACACTGTTCTCACTGTCAATCAACCATCCAGACCCAACTTCGATGACCGACTACTCCTGCTCCATTACCGCTCATCATCAGCCCCGTTGGTTTGATCTGCATGAACTCGCGCGACCAGATGTCGTGCGACACATTGAGTTCTACCAATCCACCGGTTCGACCAACGATGACGCCATGCGACTCGCGGCGGAGAACACGACTAACCTGCCGCTGCTCGTTCTGGCTGAAGAACAAACCGGCGGGCGAGGTCGAGGTAGCAATCGTTGGTGGGCGAAGAACGGCTCGCTGACGTTTTCGTTGGTCATTCAACCGTCCTACTACGGCATTCGCCCGGAATGCTGGCCGCTGATCTCGTTGGCAACGGCCATCGGAATAAGCGATGCCCTCGGGCAATGCGCGGCAGGCCATCAGATTGGGCTCAAGTGGCCTAACGACCTGCACCTCAATCGCAAGAAAGTCTGTGGCATCCTGGCCGAGACCATTTCCACATGCAGCGATCGCATGGTGATCGGCATCGGTCTTAACGTTCGCAATAGCTTCGCCGATGCCCCCGATGAACTCCGCTCAATCGCCACTTCCATCATCGACGAGACTGGCACCGACTGGGATCTCACTGCGGTTCTCAATCAGTTGATTGTCGCACTCGATGATCGTTGGCACGAACTCGGTTCAGGGACGCTTCCACTTCAAGAAACGTGGTCGCGGCACTGCGTGCTCACCGGCAAGCAAGTCAGCCTGCTTGCGGGAGAGCAGCGAGTCGCGGGCCTCTGTCGAGGCATCAATGACCGCGGGGCACTACTGCTTGAAACCGACGGCAAGCTCCAGCCGTGGTTCGGTGGAGTCGTGCGTATCGAAGACCTTGCCTGAGATAAGCACAGGCTCGATTGGCTCGCGCCAAGAAAAATTACACGATCACCGAGAAGGTCTCACTGAAGAAGGACTCATCACCAACACCGTTGGCTTTTCGCCAAGCTTCCGCTGTGAGTCGGTATTGGCGAACAACAATGCCGAAAAGATCGACGTCTTGGTGGTAACTCTCGCCTAATCGTTCGGCGACGCGAATCGACGCGGCGTTTTGAGGGTCGATCAACGAGGTCACGTATTCCCGTCGCATGGTTGTGAAAGCGTGGTTCAAGCACGCGCCCGCAGCCTCAGTCGCAAATCCTCGCCCCCAGTTCTCTCGAGTGATGGTCCAACCAATCTCGAAGTCAGGCCAATCTTCGGGATCCCAAAAGCCGACGCGCCCTACGAACCGCCCCGTCGCCTTCTCTTCGACAGCGAAGAACCCGTAGCCACGAAGTTGCCAGTGTCCCAAGATTGCAGCCATATGACGCCACGCTTGATTGCGGCTCATCGGCTTACGCTCGCCCAAAAATCGCATGATTTCGGGGTCAGCGCACATCGCCGAGTAGTCATCGAAATCCGAACTTCGCAGCATCCTCAAAACGAGTCGTTCCGTCTCCATCGCAATCATCGAACACTCCATGATGAAATTCAGCAACCGACCACCGCGACGAATCGCGACAGTCTTAGCGAGCGATTTCTAACGACCTATTCAAACGAAAGAAGCTCTCGGATTTCCGAGAGCTTCTTCGTTCAAATCAGAGTCAATCAGGCTCACATCGAGCCCGATTGGGAACCGACTTAGCCAATCAATTCCTTCACCATCGAGCCGTTATCAACGAGCTTCATCGGACGTTGAAGTTGGGTCATGACTTCCTTGTTGGCGTCGATGCCAAGCAAGTGGCAGAAGGTGGCATGCAGGTCGGCAATCTTGACCGGGTTGTCCTTCGGCATGAATCCGTCTTCGTCCGACGAACCGAGGCAGAAGCCCTTCTTAATTCCACCACCAGCCATGAAACCGCTGAAGACGTTCGGGTAGTGATCACGACCGCCGTCCTTATTGATCTTGGGTGTGCGACCGAACTCGCTCAGCATCACAACCAGAGTCTTCTCCAACATTCCCGACTCAGCCAAGTCGTGAATCAACGAGGCCAGCGCCGGATCCATCACTTCGCCGTGGTTGCGCATCGCTTCGAAGTTATTCATGTGAGTGTCAAACCGCCGCGATGCACCATCACGAAACGCACGCCGGTTTCAACCAACTGCTTCGCAACCAAACATCCGCGTCCGAAGGCGTTGTCGCCATATCGCTCAAGCGTCTCGTCCTTAACGTTCTCCAACTCGAACGCCTTCAATGCGGGGCTCTGCATCAATCGCAGCGCGTCCTCAATCGAAGTCTTCGTGGAAGCGAGTTCTTTGCTCGTCGTCTTGTCGGCGAAGCGGTTGTTGAAGCTGCTCAAGACTTCGAGACGCTTGTTGCCTCGAACGTGGTTGATCCCTTCTGGGAACGCCAAGTAGGGATCTTTGTCTCCAGGGCTACCGACGAAGTACGCCTCGCACTTTTGGCCGAGGTATGCAGCCTTCGGAGCACGACCGCTGATCGAAACATAAGCCGGGAGGTCGCCGATCGCGGCCTTTTCATGAACGACAACAGACCCCGAACCTGGGTGCTGAATCGGTAGTGGTTCCTTGTAGCTCGTCTGGACTTCATAAGTCGCGCGACCGTGGTCACCTCGTGTGCCCGCGATTGACCGAACGAGCGAGCAATGATGCATCTCTTTGGCGAGTTGCGGGAAGATCTCGGAGATCTCAAGCCCCGAAACAGAAGTCTTGATCGGATCGAATTCACCCTGAGTTGGACGACCCGGCTTTGGATCCCACGTGTCCAGGTGTGTCATGCCACCGCCGTTCCAGAAGAAGATCACGTGCTCGGCCTTGGCGGCATGATCTTTTCCGGCATAAGCCATCAAGTCACGGACTTGCATGCCCATGAAAGTTGCCGCAGATGCACCGAGAAACGTACGACGGGAGAGGCGATAGCCTTCGCAAGACATCATAGCTGGGGTTCCTTTTCAAGGTTGGTTTTGAATCAGCGTCACTTGTTTTAGCAACAGTCGATAAGCAGCCAAGAAGCGAAGCGGACCGGTTGGCCCGCTTCGCAAATCAAACTTATGGGAGGTATCGGAACTCATTCGAGTTCAACAACACCCAACGCAAGTCGGCCATGCCTTCCAGAAGGTTCGGCCCGTCCTTAACGATGCCTTTTGCGACATTGAGTTCGTCGGCAGAGGGCTCGCGAGTGAGGATCTCTCGGTAAGCCAACTTCACAGCGTTATCGAGGTTCGAACCGGGCCCAGTCAGCTTCGCATAGATCGGCTCCAGTGGACCGACTCGCGATGCTTCATGAGTCAGACGACCATTCAGCATCATCAGAGCTTGTCGCATGTTGGGAGCGTGATCGCGATACTCGCCCAGTGTCTGACGGTCAGTCTGGCCGAAGATGCGAATGAAGTGCTCGGGATCAGCCGGTGAAGCCATTCGGAACGACGATCCAAACTGCGGATTGTCGTCGATGATCTTCTCAATGATCTTGTCGATGTACTTCGTGCGACGGTTGCTCTTCATCTCCATCGCCATGCGTTCGGCTTCGATCTCTTCCGGAGACTTCACCTGCATGACTTCGATATTGACGTCACTCTTCGCTTCATCAGCAGCCTTCTTCAGAACATCGTCGAAGTTGAGCTCGATCCCCTTTTCGAGGTTGTAGCCCTTCTTCTTCATGTCGCCGCCGGCCATCGCCATTTGATTGCCCATCGCCGCACCAGTCTTGCCAGCGACAAGGTTCGTCGGCTGCTTGCCAGAGTCTTCATTGGCAACATTCACCGGCACTCGAATGCGTTCCCGAACGGTCTTCTTGTTCGCCCCAGCGGGGTACTTGAAGTCCTGCAGGTGACCGGCCACGACGATGCTGTCGTAAAGCACCTCACCAAGCATGCGGCGAGCAGGGCTCGCAACAAAAGCCGCTTCGAGTTCAGCTTGCTTGGTCGGTTCTACACCAACGGCTTGGCTGCGTTGATAAGGCTCGCTCGTCACGATCATGCGAACGAGTGGCTTTAGTTGGAATCCGTTGGCAACGAATTCCTGTGCCAAGAAATCGAGTGTCTTGGGATGGCTGGGCTTGTTGTCGTCAGCGAAGTTGTCGACAGGATCAACAATGCCTTTGCCAACCAGCTCGGCCCACACACGATTCACCAGCACCGACGAGAAGTACTTGTTACGAGGATTCACAACGAGCGAAGCCAACTCTTGGCGAAGAGCGCTCTGATTGTAGAGGTCGCTCATCAAGTCGATCTTGCGGCGATCCTTCGTGGCTTCTGCAGTAACAGCGTCCAATTGCTTCTTGTTCTTAGCTCGATCAAGAGCCTTGTCACTGGCATCAGCTAGCAAGTCATCAACTGCGGCGGCTTGTGCCTTCTTCGCTTTCTCTGCGGCGAGTGCTTCTTGCTCGGCCTTGCGGCGAGCTTCTAACCGCGCGATGAAATCGGGAGCATTCTTCGAGTCGAGCAGTTCAACAAGGAACTTTGGCTTCATCGGCTTCCGGTCTTTGGCATCGGCCTTGCCCTCTGGCGGCCACAAGACACTCGTCTCATCAACTTCGCGAGTGTAGACGGTCTTCGTGAAGTCGTTTTCGTAGCGACGAACTTTGCCGAAGTACGACGCGAAGCCATAGAAGTCTTCACGAGTCCATTTATCGAAAGGATGGTCGTGACACTGAGCACAGCCGATTTGCAGACCCATAAACGTCTGAGCCGTGACACTCGCCAAGGCCATCGGATCGGCATTGTCGCCGAGAACGAACGCCACTTCAGGGATCGCACCAGCCTTGCCGTTGGCCGAGATAAAGCGACGAACCATGTCGTCGTAAGGCACGCTTTCTCGCAAGGAACGATGCACGTAAGCAATCGCTGCAGCTCCACCTGATTCGTTGGACCGCAGTCGCAGCATGTCAGAGAAGAACGTCGTCCAGCGATCGACGAACCGAGGATGGTCCATCAACTTCGCCACGATTCGTTCGCGACGTTCCTTCGCTGGCCAAGCCATGAATTCGTCGACTTCGTCATGACTCGGAATTCTGCCGATGAGGTCAACTGACACACGGCGCAGATAGGCCATGTCATCAACCGTGGGCATCGCTTCGTGCTTAATTCCGAGCGACTTGTTTTCGTCAGCAAGCACTTTGCTAAGCGCTTTGCCCGGCTCATCCGCAGCGTTGGCCAATCCGCACAGAGCCAGTGCGACAACGCAAGCAGCCCATGCTGCTCTTCGCCACATCACCATCACGCAATCTCCTCTTAATTGGCCCGAGAGGCAGCTAGTGAAGTTGCAAGTCTGCCACTTCCGGGAACGGTGGGGACTGCTACTCGAGAATTAGCAGCAGTCAGTTTGAGGGAGTCAGGAGTCTTCCAATCACGATGCGCAGTTACACACGGCAAAAAAATCGCGGGCGGATTGTATAAGTGGCTACCTAATTGTCAAAGCGGACTTAAGAGCCTCGACTGACAACCAAGAACTCCCGATTCACGATCAGCACAACGAGATCCGTCGCAAAAATCGGAGAGGTCGAAAGAGCTCGCCGTAATTGGTGTGACACGAACTCGACCAATTTTCGGAAACTCAGACCGCCGTCTCCGCTCTTGGTTTGAGCGGTTGGCTCTATGAGCGACGTCTGGCGAACACGCTTCATCCCGGAACTTTCGGCGTGAGGCTGGCGTCAGTAGGCCACGATTTGTCGGCTCACGAGGAATTCGCCGAGCTGCCTGTCCGCCGAATGGATTCATCCTCGCTCGACTGATTGGTTACGCAAACTGCGGAGTTGATGGTGTCGTCATTCCATGATTTGCCGGCCCCCCTCACCGCCAGCCCCTCTCACGAGGGGCGAGGGGAGCCGGTATCAAGTAGCCTCGCGAGAGGCGTTGCGACCGATTCGAAAGAATCCCTGCAACCAATCAGGTTGCACGTCGCACGGAACTCCAACGAGTTGCCGCACTTGAATGCTGACCCATATCTGCCGTTCATTCTCCACTGCGTTGCCATCCCACCTGGGGCCGTCTCATGCAATCACTCGCTTGGCTGCCGTTGTTTGTTTGCCGCTACTTCTCGACAAGTCGACAGACCTTGCGAGCCGAGCGACGAACCGCAGTGCGTCGACCAACGGTCATTCAAGCATTGGAGCGACGCGAGCTACTGACGACGTTCGTTGTGAACTCAGACGTCGACGCAGTAGATGCCAACCCCGGCGATGGATCAGCGCTCACGGCCGGCGGAGTCACTTCCCTTCGAGCCGCCGTTCAAGAGGCCAACGCCACGTCCGGTGCTGACGTCATTCAATTGCCGGCGGGCCTCTTTCAGATGTTGCTCACCGACGTTAGTGACACCGGAGCAGCGTCGGGAGATCTTGATATCACAGAAAACGTGACCATCACGGGAGCAGGAGCAAGCTCAACGATCCTCGACTTCGATGACCTCAACCGCTTCTTCGATGTTCCAGTGGGAGTGACTGTCACAATCAGCCAACTGCGGATGACAGATGCCTCAACCGGTTTGTTCGATGCCGGAGGAGCCATTCGAAACTCAGGCACTCTGACGCTCGATCATGTCGACGTTCGCAACAACTCAACCTCCAGCGGCGGCGGAGCGATCGCGAATCTCGATGGAGGTTCGCTGACCCTCATCGACTCAATCGTGCTGACCAACAATTCGACTGGGCAAGAGGGTGGCGGCGGTCTTTTCAATGCCGGTACCGCGACGGTGACTCGAACAACATTCGATGGCAACACATCGAATTCGTCCGGTGGCAACATCATGAACAACGGCAGTGCCGCAACGCTGACGTTGATCGAGTCGACGGTTAAAGGAGGCCGAGTCGGGACGAATCGCAATGGAGGCGGCCTCTACAACGGCCATACGACAACGATTCGACGCTCCACGTTTTCAGACAACCAAGCCACCAACGGCGGCGCCATTGAGAGCAACGGCTTTGGCAGCGGGCAGTTGTCTTTGGTGAACTGCACGGTCAGCGGCAACCTCGCGATCTCAGAGGGCGGCGGCATCCATAATGTCTCGACAGGAGATACATGCTCCATCGTCGACAGCACGATTGTCTTCAATCAATCAGGCTTCGGTGGCGCTGGTCTCCGCAACGAAGCTACCGCAACGATGACCGGTTCGATCATCGCCAAGAACACGTCGAACAGCAGTCCTTCGGACATCAACGGTTCGTTGCTTTCGACTGGCTACAACTTATTTGGAGTGTCCTTCCCCAACGCAGATCAAACCGACTTAGCAGGCTTAGACCCCCTACTTGATCCGCTCGCCAACAATGGAGGACCGACTCAAACTCATCGGCCTCGTTCTGGCAGTCCGGTCATTGATGCCGGCAATCCATTCAACAACACGAGCGACGATCAACGAACCTTCGGTCGCCCCAAGGATGGCAATGGAGATGGCAACGCTCGCCGTGACATCGGCTCTGTTGAAGTGCAGTCATTGAGCTACACCGCGCCCGGCCCCTCAGACATCACCGTCACGTTGAACGGCAGCAACATCGACGTCATCGATAACGGAACTGGCAACACGGTGGCATCGAGCCCCGTTGACCCCACTGGAGTCGTCAGCATTTCGGGCAGCAGCGGCGACGATGAAGTCACGATCGACTTTTCAAATGGCAATCCCATCATCGGCAGTGGCTTCACGGTGAATGGCGGCAGCAACAGTGGCGGCGGAGACACGTTGAACCTGACGGGCATGAGCTTTGACTCCGTGACCTACGCCCTGTTGGCCGCTCCTACCGGTTCCATCACTTTCACGATCGGCGTTTCGTCTTCGGTGCTGAGCTTCGCTCAGCAAGAACAATTACATGACGACCTGACCGTCGGTCAGCGAACTTTCAATCTGCGATCAACAAGTGAGACCGTAACTCTCGCTGATGATGCGGTGGCAGCGAATGGATCAAGTCGCCTCACGGCCGGTGCGAATGCGGAGACGATCGACTTCACCAATCCCGCAAGCGGACTGACCGTGGCTGGCGGTGATGGCAACGATTCGATCACTGCGGCGAGCATTGATTCACTCTTCACTACCTCGCTGGAACTGCGAGGCGACAACGGCGCGGACAACATCAATGTCTCGGCGCTCTCGCTGCCGACCAAGCTGCGAGGCGGCAATGACGACGACGTCCTGACGGGCGGATCAGGAGCAGATCTCATTACCGGTGAAGGTGGCAACGACACCCATGTTGGCGGCGCCGGCAACGACACTCTGCTCGGCGGAGCGGGAGTTGATTCTTTACAGGGTGACGATGGCAACGATGTCATTCGCGGCCAAGGTTCAAGTCGAGACACACTCACCGGAGGCGCCGGCGATGATCTGCTCGATGGTGGCGGACAAGACGTCTTGTTCGAGTCGGGTGATGCGAATTTCGTACTGACCGACACGCTGCTGACGGGACTTGGAAACGACACGCTCATTGGCTTGGTTGAAGCCACTTTGATCGGCGGAGCGAGCGCAAACACCATCAATGCGTCGTCCTATACCGGCTATGCCCTGCTCTATGGAGGTAATGGAAACGACACATTGATCGGCAACAACATCGCGAACTTCTTGAATGGCGAAGGAGGCGATGATTCGTTGGTGGGCAACGGAGGCAACGACAATCTCTTTGGTGGAGCGGGCCGCGACACTCTCGATGGTGGCGCAGGAGACGACCGATTAAGGGGACTCGGCGGCTCTGGCGACATCCTGATCGGCGGCCTTGGTAACGACCTCTTGGATGGCGGCGCAGGAACGGATCGCATCGTCGAATCGTCGAACTCAAACTTCACCATCACGGCCACTCAAATGACCGGCATGGGGACCGATTCGATCGTCGACATTGAAGAGATCCAACTGACGCTCGGCGCGGGGAACAACTCGGTGAATGGTGCCAGTGCCATCGCGAGCTTGACGGTCTTCGCTCTCGGTGGAAACGACACGTTGATTGGTGGAGCAGGCAACGACGTCTTCAATGGCGGCGATGGCGACGACGTGCTGAAGGGCCGCAACGGCAACGATGTGCTCAATGGCGACGCTGGCAACGACACGCTCAACGGAGGCGACGGCAATGACACGCTCAATGGCGGAGCCGGTGCCGATGGTCTCTCTGGATGGAACGGCAACGACTCGCTCGTCGGCGGCACCGAGAACGACACGCTCTACGGTGGCACGGGCAATGATTCCTTACGCGGTGGCGATGGCAGCGATGTCCTGCAAGGTGGAGCTAACGACGATGACCTTAAAGGCGATGTAGGATCAGATACATTGACTGGCGGCACGGGCAACGGCAGCGCCGACGCCGGCGACACATTCAGTGATGCCACCACCGGCGAGATCAACAACGCGTTCAATCTCGTCCCGCTTCCGGGTTGGATCAGCGACATCTAAATCCACATAAAGGAGCCGATCCCGATGGGAGCTGACCGTCGATTTGGCATCGAGTGGTACTTACGGTGATTTGGTTCGTGTTGGTTTCGGGCTGACGCTGGAGAGATGTGCCACAGGAGTTCGGTTGAAGCGGCGAATCCGCTCGCACGCGGATGCAGGCGGGGGATGCGGAGGAGTTGGAATCAATTGCAGCAGTTGTTGTTGATCATGCTCAATTGTGAGAAGCAACGGCATCAGAGACCGCGATTGTGGACACAACTCATGTGCGTTTGGCGGCGGACAGTAAGCCGATCCCAGTGCTGTGGATCGCTGGAAACTGGGGACGTAATTCACCGTGTTGGTTGATCGATTGGGCGTGCCGCTGTGATTCGCGCCGTCCCTACCAACCGCAGTGACCACTGCGAAATCCAGCCAGCAATGGTGGCGTTTTTCAATATGACTGGTCGTTCTGGCTGGCCGCCCACGCATCCCCCTGAGCTGTCTGCCGAGGCGCTGGCTTCGACTCCGCAGCCACTCGAACTCTGCTCCTTTGACCGAGAATTAAACCTCACATTCGGCAACGACACGCAAAGCACGGAAATCGCCTCGGTCGCAGTCGTTGGGCGGTGGAACGCACCATCAGTTGGATCAAGAACCTACGGCGGAGCCTATCCGCAATGATCGATGTCAGACGTCGATTGAAGCCTGGACCATCATCGCCATTGCCGTCATTGGTTTACAAATCGCTCGGAAACGATCGCCTTATCTCCGGCGGCTCAACGCGTTCGTCGCTGACTGATCTTTCATTTGCGCTTCTTCGACGACTTTGGTTTGCCTTCGTTCGGCGAGCCTTTGCCTTCCTCGTTGGCACTTTTGGCCGTGATCAGCTTTAGCAGCGGTTCCTTGGTTTCCCATGACGACGTGCGGTCGAAGAGCACGGGATAGGGCTCGTGGCCGTGGCCTTTGATGACTTTGGCTTTCATCGCAGCGAGTTCCGTGTCGTAAGCAGTGCGCGCGGCGCCGAGATGCGCGGAGAAATTGGCATCGCTGGCGACATTGACCATCTCGATGCGGTCGTTGGTGAGGTGGAACAGTTCTTCGGTCGGAGTCATCTCGCCGCCTTTTGAACGCTTCTTTCTGCCGATGCCGTAATACCAAAAGATGTATTTCCAATCGGACGAAACCACGGCCATCGACTGAGCTGACTCGGTGCCCCAGAAGTTGAACAGCGGCAGCCACTCTCGGACCCTGTTAGTCGACCCATTGAGGAGCGGCAGCAAGCTTTTTCCGTCGATCCCTTCCGGCGCCGACACACCTGACAGCGCGAAGATCGTGGCGGTCATGTCGACGTTGGCCGTAACGGCATCACTGACTTGGCCCGCATGCTCTGTGGGTAAGCGCGGGTCATAGATGATGAGCGGCGCTTTCGAGCCTTCTTCGTACGGGACCACCTTGTCGCCGAAGCCGTGCGAGCCGCTGTTATAGCCGTTGTCGGACGTGAAGATGATGACGGTATTGCGGTCGAGCCCCTGGCGTGCGAGTTCCTCACGAATCATCCCGACCGCCGCGTCCACGCCAGTGATTTGTGCGTAGTAGGTGCGCACCGTGTTGTCGTAGTCGGTCACCCACTCGCGATAGGACGTGGCCGCGCGGCTGGTGTGAACTTGTACGGAGAGATGCTTCCCATTCTCAACGCCATAGTTGGCCGGGCGCGCGAACGTTCTCTTCGACTCATAGAGCTTCAAGTCGATCGGGTCGGGAACGGGCGGCAGGTGCGGAGCCTTGAAGCTGATGCTCATGCAAAACGGCTTGCCGCTCGCCTTCGCCGACTTGATGAAATCTTGCCCCCACGCGCCATACGCCCGCGAGCAGTGCGGGTACTTGTCGGCATACTTCGAGATGCCCTTGTTCTTGGCGGTTTCGTAGTTCGTCTGGCCCGGCCCACCAGCCCAATCGTCGAACTCCTTTTCAAACGCTTCGAACTTCTCGCCTTCGATGATGTAACCAATCTTCCCCGCGAAGCCGGTGAGGTAACCCGCCTGCCGCAGCTTGACTGGATAGGTCTGGTCGAAGAGCCGCCGTTCGAGATCGCCGTGACTGAAGTTGCAGCCGTGCCGATACTCATACAGCCCGGTCATGATGCTCGAGCGGCTGGCCATGCAGATCGACGTGGTGTCGTAGTGATTGCGAAATCGCATGCCCTCGCTCGCGAGCTTGTCGAGGTTCGGCGTGATGACATCCTTGTTTCCCGAGCAACCCATCGCGCCGATGGTCTGGTCGTCGCTGAGCAGGAAGATGATGTTGGGCCGCGACTCGGCAGCGTTCAGAGACGAAGCGATCGCGAGCGACAAGACCAGTGAGACCGTGAAGAGAACGACGTTGCGCATCGCAAGTCCTGCTGAAGGAAAGTGGTACTCAGCGAGGTATCCTAGAATCTTCTGGTGTAACTTCATCGCGCCGTGCGTGCATCTTTAGGTACGGCGGACTTGCAATCCGTCGGTCGTCGTATGCCTTACTCGACGGTCTACAAGACCGCCGTACCGTCTTGGTTGCGGCACTGCTGTATTAGAATCGAAGTCGTAATAACTGCCCGAGTTGAAGAATGCTGACTCTCTGCCATTTCTATTGATACCTGTGGTCGATCAGCCGCCAGGCCGCTAGTTGAGTTCATCCAAAACGAATGGCGAAGAACCAGAATGCTTCTGACGGCTTCACACAGAGAAGCAAGGCTGCGCGGACAGGGGCATTGTATTTCTCTGCGAGCTCCGCGCCTCTGAGTGAGATCAATTGGCATCTACGTCTTAGCTCGTGTCGCCGTACGCGTCAGATGATGAATTTTGATCTGATGGGCGGCTCTCGTTCGGTAGTCACTTGGCGGGTTTGAAGTTCTCGACGACATACCGCAACTCACGAGACTCGCCGCAGGCTCCGCCGGTTGATACCAGCTAGGAGTCTCCGCATGCCGAGTATCAACATTCGGCTTGTGACTCGTCCCCGAGTCGCCGTCCGCGCGGAGTCATCACGGCCGCTGCCGCCACGAGAGTTTGTCAGCCTCGATATCCGTGGTGAGATGCAGCGAGTTTTTGAAATCGCCGTCGAGCGATCAAACTCCCGGTGCGCGCCGGTATCAAGGTTGATGTTAAATTGGCGCGAAGAGTCAGTGTCTACGCCCCTCAACAATGATGAAGTACCGGTCGAATCGCAGCGAGCGATTCCCGCAAAGCGTTCCCGCGAGGTTTAACTCTGCAGCCTTTCAGCGGTCGAGCGACCACGAGCGGCAATCTAATACCCTAAGGTAGAGCCGCCAAATATGAGTAAGCCGAGCTTCTTGAACAACGAATTAGACCCCGGTTGGGCGGGGTCTAATTCTTAATTTGTTCGCCATCGCTTTGGGCTATTGATGGCGAGTAAACACATACGTTGCCCAATCGCCCGGTTTTTTACCAGCTTTCGTATCGATATCGCATTTTGCCACGTCGCTTTCTGTAGGAGGTTCTGAAGCGAGATCGGGATCATTTAAGTCCGGTAATCCATCTTGCATGTTGACCTCCAATCGGAGTTCCCCACCAATGATTTCAAGACGGACATAGCACTTACTCATGTCTCCGGGATCGTGTCGATCTTCATGATGCCATGCTTTGCCACATATCTTCGAGCCATGCTTGTGCATAGCAAAAAAGCGATATTCAGAACTTAGTATTCCTGCTCCGACTGCCACGTTGCCGTCGAATGTAAGATCTGGATGCATTTTTCCGAGCGCGGGATTGGAAACGTAGAGCTTGCGAAGTTGTGTAATTTGTTCGTCCGTCGCGCCAGTCGCCTTTTGGGCGTTGAGGGTCTTGTCGAATTCAAACAGCCACTTACCGGCAAATGGCGTCATCAGCGAAGATGCACGCGGGGCACCGAATGGTCCTGTTGAAGAATTGGAACCTCAGCCGATTACAGCAACTGCAACTAGGGGCAAGATCATGATCAGGGAGTGTAGGTGCATGGCTTGTTTCAGCGATTTGATTCTTGATGGCGAACGACCAAGGTAACCCGGCGGCGGCCAAGAAACTTTGATTTGCAAAAACGCCGGATCTGCCGATCGGGTTGACCGCCTTGTCATGCGGCCTTTGTGTCATGTAAACGTTGGGTAGACATGCAGCCCTTTGCCGACAATCCTGATCCGCGTTCCGATTTCAGGACGCAGTTGAACATCTTCCGTTGATACCGTGAAAAAGTCGGCACCGTTCTGGATGTAGACATCAAACAGGCTGACATTGTCATCGATCTTGGTTTCATTGTGAACTGTGCCATCAATCGCAACCTGACCATCGGCTAATGCAAAAATCCCCGAAGCGGTATCGTCCTTCGGGAGATTAACAGAGACGGCAAGTATCTCATTGAGTTCGTATTCTGCAGTAGCATCGGCATGCAACAATTGTTGTAGCCGCTCAAACGATCCAATCAACACCGCATCGCATCTGTTGCCATTATGGGTGACAGTGCCAAAGTGACGGTCATCGCAATCATCCATACAGTACAACGTGTTGATAGTGACAACCATGGATCACGACGGTTCCTTTCTGAGCGGCGAATTCGCTGTGTCTTTGCCGCATAACAGAGAATTGAGCAGCGCGCCGCCTAACTTGGCGAGGCAGAGAAGTCTGCTCAGCAGTTGGCTGGTGAAAGTGCCTTTGTTTGATGGGTTTGTCAATCGTGCCAGTGAAGCTTTGGGTTGCGTGCCTAACATGTTAGGGCCGCATGCGGCCTAACTCCGTTAGGGTCGACGTCGGCCTATCACGAAAGTTGCGAGTATTTGAGGTCGCCGATTGGGCTGTGTGGCTGGAGCGGTGGAAAATGGCTGCGGGGATGACGCAGGTGAGTGCGGAGATTTAGGCGATGGGGTGCTGCTCGAGCTTTAAAGTGTTGAGGTTGTTGCAATTGTTGCTGCGGAGTGATACCGAGTTGATTGCGTGGCAAAGGAGTATTAGCACGCATGGGAATATGACTGCCGATGGTCGGTGAGTGGCGGGCTCATATCATACGATCGCAGCGGCTTGTTGAATTGGCGGCGTCGGTTCGCGCTCGGCTGATACCGCAGCATCTCCTCAAGTCAGCTCGCGCCGGTGACTCTGACTACGTTAAGACTGCTGCGGCGATGTCCGTGGAAGTGGAGTTTTTCGGCAGATTGCAGCGAGGCTGCGGTTCAGACCGATAGTCGCCTTTCGCTCCGCGAAAGAGTGTCTTTTCGGCGTCCTCGTAAGAATGACGTCGACTGATAGTTCCGGCGTTCGAAGAATTCCATTCGCGGAGCGAAAGGCGACTATCAAAATCTTAGCTCGTTCGCCCACATCCCCATTTTCGCCATGAGCGGAATGGTTTTGATGGCCAGCTTTACCATGAAAACTACCAATGCCGCGTGAATTGATTTCGAGGCATCGCGTCTGGATGAGAAGTGCTGGCCCAGCCGCCGCCGCGGTGATGGGCATGGCGATCGAACAGCATCTATGGCAATTAGCTGCGGCATCTCTTTGGATGCAGTTGGCTCGCTGCGAGGCCGGTTGAATTACTTCACGAACTTCACTTCGACCTTCGGCAGAATTGCTTTCACTTGGGCCTGAGTTTCGTCGGAGTAGCCTTTCCCGTAACGGATGAGCGTCAGGGACTTGAGGTGTGTGAATTGTTGCAACTGCGGCAGGCGGGTGTCTGGCAGTTCGAGGCCCGAGACAGACATCTCTTGAACCTGCTTCACACCAGCCAGCGCGGCGAGGTCGGTGTCCGCGAGCTTTTCTGCCGACAGCGAAAGCCGGCGCAGCGTGGGAATGGCTTTCACCGTTTCGATGGCGTCGGAGGCCGGGGAGTTCACTCCGTATTCGAGAGCCACATACTCCATCGGCAAGTCGCGCAGGTGCCTGACCAAAGCTGCGGTCGCCTTCGAACAACTGATCTCGATGCCCTTCAAGTTCTTGAGTTTCTTGAAGTGCTCGGCACTCGCGTCGGTGATCAGTTTTGAGTGCCACAGCTTGATGAATTCGAGGTTGGGAAACTTCTCACAGACATGCCCCAGTCCTGCATCGTCGAGGTTGTTGCTGTGAAAGTTGATCCGCTTGAGCTTGGTCCAGCCATCGAACTTGGCGAAGGCATGCCCGTTGATCGGTGAGCCTCGGAACGTGAAGTTCTCAAGGTTCTTCAGACCGGCTAATTGCTCCAGCCCGGCATCGGTGGCTTGGCCAAAGTAGGCCAATTCGAGAGCCGAAAGCTCCGTGCATTCCGTCAACGCTCGCAGCCGCGCAAGGCTCGCATCACCGAGAGCTGGATTGCCGGACAGCCCGCGTGCGGTGCCTTCCATGTTCAGAGATTTGAGGTTCTTGAGCTTCAGTAGCGGCGGCAACCACGAGTCTTCGATCTTGGTCGCCACGATCTTGACCGACTCAAGGGTTGGTATGTGCCCGAGATGTTCGATGAAGGCCGCGTCGTAGGGATCGTCATTGGTGCCGCGATAAACGTGAGCCTTGCCGTTGGCGATGCTGGTGCTGACGAGCGTGAGCGAATCGAAGATGGCAAGGTCACCGCCAGCGGCCTTCTTCAACGCTTCGGGCGTGGTGTTGATCTTCGCGAAGCTGCCAGGTGCGGTCTCGATCGTGCGGATCACGGCTGCAACATGCGGATGCTGCTCGGCTGCGTCCAAGATGGCTGTGGCGTGATCGCCGAGAGCTTGCTTCAAAGCCTTGTCTGTTGTGGCGGCGATGACGGCATCTAGGTCCGCTCGCGATTTGATCTTGGAGAGGTCAGGCGTTGCGGCGCGAGTCGGCGGCAGAGTGATGAGATCAGAAATCTCGGCATCCCAAGCAAGGCTTGCGACCTTCTCTAAGTCGCCTGCGGTGCTGATTCGATAGGCCGTGAGCGTCGCTGCGTTGTAGGCAGAAACGAGGAGATACTTCGCGTCCGGCGAAAGCGCGAGTCCCCACGGAATCTTGTCCGCGTTGGTCAGTCCCAGCAGTTCGGCGTGGCCATCTTCGCGCACTCGATACCGAGCGATCCGGTCAAAGTCTTGGCTGTGTCCTCGCAGGCCAGCGAAGATGAATTTGCCGTCCGGCGTGATCTCTAAGTCGGACGCACTCAGGCCGTCTTTCGACATCCCCTCGGGCAAGATCGGGATGTCCTGGCGGAGGGCTAGTTGCCCATCGGAACGCCGCTCATAGGTGGAGAGGCCGATGCCTTGCTCGTTCGTGAAATAAACCATCGGCAACTTCGGGTGATAAACCAGATGCCGAGGGCCGGTGCCTTGAGGCGGATTTGCATTGAGCGGTTCAAGCGGCGTGATGGCTCCCGAAGAAGCATCGAAGCGGTATTGAAGGAGCGCCAGATTGCCCTTCACATAGGGGATGTAGAGGTGCTGGTTGTCGGGCGAAATCAGGACGCAATGCGCTTCCTTTCGGCCTTCGTCGACGGTCGCGATGGCTTTTCCCGGCAGGCCGTCTTCACCGAGGCGATAGGCATTGAACCGTCCGTTTCCGTAGCTGACTCCGAAGAGATACGAGCCGCTGCGGTCGAGGCTGAGGTAAGCCGCATCATCATTGAAGTCGACTCGCTGATGACTCGCGTAGCCGCCGTCTCGCGACAGTGTAACAACAGCTCCAGGCACCTTGCCGCGCTCGCCGCCTCCGCCCGCGACATACAGCAGCGGCTTCTTCGGATGAGCAGCGATGACCCAACCCTTAACGCCGAGTTCCTGCTTTTCAGCCACCTTCAGTTCCAACCCGCCGTCAGCCTTAGGTGTCGCGTCAACAATCCAAAGCGACTGCGTCTTGGCGGCTGGCGCATAGACACGAAAAGCATCAGCCGCCCGGCTCGCGGCACACATGCCGAAAACCAAAAAGACAATGACGGTAGAAAATGTTAGTTTCATGGGATTAGTAAGTCTCGGGTTCTGTTTATTTCTAAGTTGCAGTGTTATCTGAAATCCTGACGCTCGTTACCACTTCGCTTCTGGAGACCAGTCATTAACAGATTTGGTCTCGATTTCGTAACTCAATTCATCTTGATGCAGCCAGTCGGAATGATACTGAGCCTGCATTCTGCTTGGTATCAGTGAATCATCCAATGTAGCGGCGAATTCAATCATCTGCTCTCTGGGAGCACCCGTGCCGCAAGCATCTCGCCGAACTCCGTTACTTTGCCGCAGTTTAGCTTGCTTTCGGAAAATGTCTTATCTTCGAGGTATTCATCCTAGTCACCGTCTTGCACGTCTTAAGTCTTGACGCAGAGAAGCTGATTTACAAACGCTTGGGTCGCGCGAACGATTCTCGACAGCCAGCTAGGCCAGGTCGAACAGAGCATTTTTAGATCTGACGCCGCGATCAAACGCGGCTCAATACAGGATGCTCATACCGAGCAATTCAGATTGGAATGAATGCGACCTCTGGTTTGACGGTTAATCGTTTCGGTTACTTTGATCATTAGCTGTCGTACTCTCGTCGGTTCTTTTCTTGCCATTGCACCTTGCACTTGCCCCAGAGTTTTGGGGTTAGTTCGGTTTCGCTGGGGGCGTCGGTGCGATAGACGGTGCCGGGCTGGAGTTGCCAATGTCGAACGCTCAGCGGCCGCTGATCTCGTAGCGGCCTTCGCGATTGGTGGCGCGCTGCACTTCGTGGGAGACTTCGCTAACGACGTCGATGCGGAACGTACGATGCGCACTGCGAAAAGTCATGAGCGCGGCGGTGCTGAGGACTCGGGCTGGATACAAGAAGGCTCGACTTCGAACACAACGCGGCAAACATTCCGAATCGGGAGATGATGAATGCGATATCGCTGTTGACTGTGATGCCGCTCGCGTTGGCTCGAGCCAGTAGCACTTCATCTGACTGTGTTCTGATTCTTAACCGAAGGCGAATAACCGCGAAGTCGGCGGCGGTTGAGTTTCTTGGGCCAATGGATCAACGTGAAAACGATCGACCTTTTGGGAGTGTCTCTGGGTAACTCCAGCTAATGACAACTCATTAACAGCGCATACAAATCGCATCCAGCACCATGCTTCAATCCTTTGGGGCAAGGACGGATACCCGAGCTTTGAAAATGAAACTTTTCAGGGATATGTGCCAGGCATATTGAGTATCAAAAGAAAAACGCTCCTAAGAGCTTCGACTCGCCTTGAGTCGCTAACTTTAAAAACCGCTGATAGAGGCTATCACCATGAACGATCCCGCCATTCGAACCGCCGAGCGATTGTGTGAGGTCGCGTGGTTTTCGGCGTTGTGTGCGGACGACTATGAACTCCTTGGCGTTCCAGATGGGACGTTGAGGTCGAGCTATTCCCATTGCGGTGACATCGTGCGGCGGGCGGATCAACTTGGTTACCAGAATATCTTATTGCCATCAGGTTGGATCGTCGGCCAGGACGCTCTGACGTTTGCCGCTGCGATGGGGCCGCAGACGACGCAAATCAATCAACTCGTCGCTCTGCGGATGGGCGAGGTCTGGCCTCCGATGCTGGCGCGAGCCAGCGCGACTGTCGATCACATTTTGGGCTCATCGCAAAACCGTGGGGGTAACTGGTATCAGCCGACGAGTCGGACTTTGGTGGTGTGAAGTGTTTCGATTCTCAGGATGAAGTGATTGCGGTTGCGG
>OMIV01000171.1 GCA_900299185.1 Planctomycetaceae bacterium | reverse complement strand
TCAGCAGCGGCTGGAGCAGCGGCGTCGGTCGAATGTCCTGCAGCAGCCTTCATCGCAGCGGCTGGATCATGGCTGGCAGCCGGAGCCTTAGGAGCCTCGCCACCACCACAACCAACCAAAGCAACGGTCAAAGCAAACGCAGCAACGCTCGAAACAAACAACTTCATCTTCGCTCTCCTGAATAAAACGAGTAACTCAAACGAACTGAGGCTGGCAAACTTACCCCTCAGCTCCTGTCTAGACGGCCTCACCCCAGGAACAAACAAAGTTGGACCCGCGAAAAGTATCGCGATCTGCCCTGAGAAAAGCTGTACCTACAAGATGCGCGGGAAGATGACCTATTCCCGACATTTTTCAAGTTTGCAGTCAGACGTTGGCACCGCAAAGCATCGGCTGCGAACGACATTTTCGCCATGTTGCGTATTGTGAACACCGATCGTCGCCCAACCGAATCACGACTCGCCTCGTACAATGACAGCACCCGCAGGCTCGATCGTTACCAATCGCTTGTTTGTGACACCGAGTTGCCGCCGATTGGTAAACCTGCGTCAAAGTCCGTCACGACATCTCCGCAATAGCGTGCCACGAATCTCGAACATCTAAGATTGCTGTACTCTCAAACGCTTAATCACAGGCCAAAGAAACGCGACCATTCCGTAGCTCACGTCAATCGCCTCAGGCCTGGCGGCATTTCGGAGAATCTAGGTTGGTCCACTGAGTGTTGCTAAGTTTCCTGCATGTGCGAGGCCGAGAACGCCGAAAGCTAGAGGCCGATGTTTCCAGATATTCCAAGTGATCTAATTGCCTGAGCTTAGATCGAAAGTCCCAAATCGGAGTTGTCCCGACTATGTCCCGTTGGTTGCTTGTCCTCTTCGCTCTCTTCGCGCAGGTCGCGACGTTGGTTTCCCCAATGTTGCTGCGTCACTGCGAGAGTGCGGACGGGCAACACTGCCTCGAAGTGGCGGGACAAGACTGTGGCTGTCACAACGATGCCTGCTCAGATTTTGAACATGATCACGATGGATGCCACGATCACGACCATGATGGTTGCACTTCCCACAGCGAGAGTTTCGTCGTTGATTTCAACGAACCTGACGAACAAGCCCTCAGCCTGACGGCTCGCAGCGGGTGTGACTGTAAGCACTCCTTAATTGAGATTCTGCAATGCCAGTCACAACGATGTAGTGAGCTTTTGCAGTGCCTCTGCTTACTGGCGAGCAACGACGCTCCTGCATGGTCGATCGTCGAATCGACATTCCTCATTAAGGCTCGGCAGGTCGAAATGCGGTCTGACCCCGACGCGCATTTAGCCGTCATCGCAGCCGTAGCGCTGCGAGTGTAACTCGGAAGCGAAGAGTGATTGTCGCGGCTGATGTTGTTTCCCGCTGGATATCCCCGCTTCTCTCAACGAGTCCCATGTGGCTCTCAATCGCCGCCGCGCATTCGTTGCCTGGACCATCGAAATCCCCCGTTGATGGCTCAAAGCAGAGCAAAAATTGAATTCGGCGATTTCACGCGAGCCTGTGGCAGAAAGACCGCCATGACCACTTCATTGGCTGAAAGTCCCGTCCAAACTCCGTCGGGATTACCAACCAGCACGACCCCCAATCGACCAACATCCCAGCCCATGAGATCACTCTTGAGCAAGGTCCCGTCGGTGCTGACGTTCGGGATACTCGGAGCAGTCGCGTGGTTCGGACATCATCACGGTTGGAAGCTGCCGAAGGCATCGGAACTCAACGGAGCGACGGCACCGGTCTCTGAGAATTGGTGTGCCGAACACAACGTCCCGGAAGACGTCTGCGTCGAGTGTCAGAAGGATCTGTTGCCCGGTTGTAAGAAGCCTCGATGGTGCAAAGAGCATGGCGTCTCAGAGTGTCCCACTCACCATCCTGAGCTGGCTCAAGTGGCTGGCGAGCCGCGGATGCCGAAGTACGACACCGTAGACGCGGTCACTCAGTTCAACCGCGTCGAGAACAACAGTCGCTGCAAAAAGTTTACTCGCCGCATCCAATTCGAATCGCAAGCTTCATTCGACAAAACAGGCATCGATGTTGATGTCGTCACCGAGCGTCCAATGATCGAAGCACTGCGGATCAACGGCGAGTTGGGCTATGACCAAACTCAGGTCGCTCATCTTTCAACACGAGTGCCCGGCACGGTTTGGAAGGTCTTCAAGCGACAAGGCCAAGATGTCAAAGAAGGCGAAATCCTCGCGTTGGTCGACGCAGCTGATGTTGGCAAAGCGAAGACTTCACTCGGCACTTCGATCATTCAGCTACAACTGCGAAAGAAGTCCTTTGAAGCACTCAAGAGTTCTGCGGGTGCAGTTCCCGAACGCCAAATTCGAGAAGCCGAATCGGCCTATGAGGAAGCTCGCATCCAGGTGCTGATGGGACAACAAGCTCTGATCAATTTGGGGTTCGAGGTTCCGCTCGGTTTGGAGAAGTCGGACCCGGACCAACTCACTCGCAGGCTGCAATGCCTCGGTCTGCCCAATGATCTGTGCGAGCAATTCGCCAAGCGCGGCCATCTGACGATGAACTTGATTCCAATCATCG
>OMIV01000170.1 GCA_900299185.1 Planctomycetaceae bacterium | reverse complement strand
GTGTATAAGAGACAGGGTTGAGATCCAGTCGGCGTTTGGGATGAGGAAAGCGAAAGTACTC
The DNA here is from genome assembly GCA_900299185.1 of Planctomycetaceae bacterium. Taxonomy (GTDB): domain Bacteria; phylum Planctomycetota; class Planctomycetia; order Planctomycetales; family Planctomycetaceae; genus AM-0621. The sequence continues at coordinate 6,006 of OMIV01000170.1, read as the reverse complement.
GGGCTGGGCTTCTCGCTTGGAATCGGGCATCGGTTCGGCAAGAGCGACTGTCGGCGCCGATGTCTCCGCGATCGGCTGAGCGACCGACGGCAATTCGACTGGCTTATGAGCGGAACCGTCGTCGAGCTTCTTCGCTGGAGCGGCGTTCGCTTTCGAAACGGTCGCTGTCGGCTCGGGTGTCGGAGTTCTTCCACAACCGCAGACCGCGAGTAGGCACAGCATGAGCATGCTCAAGGTCCAACGCGTGGTCTGCGGCATGTTTGCGATTCCCTCTCTGTCGATGTCACTTCAACCGTCCGAAATCCGACGATTTCGGCTACGGAAACGCGAAGGTGCGCTGTCGAATTAGAACAACGGGGCTCGACCGAGCTTGCGACGAGTCACCGCCCACTGCCCGGCGTGCATCAGCCAGTGACCGGCGATCAAGACGAGCGCATCGCCAACCGTCGGACAGTATTCCCGCATGCTTTCCGGAGATGGCTGATCGAGCGGTACTTCATCGAGGTGCTCAATGACCGCGAGCGTCACGGCTCGTTGTTCATCGGCCAATGCCAACAAGGTCTCTTTCGAATCGAAGTCGGCGGGGTCGTCACTGCCTGCGGTCTTGCTGCTGTAACGATCCGCGAAGCCGCTCGGTAACGCGACGGCTCGGCTGGGCGAAGCCAACGAATTGAAGACGGCCTCGGACGCAATCAAGTGCCCGAGCTGCCACTTCGTGTGATTGGCTCCGGGCACGGGGCGCACCATGAGATCTTCGTCAGACAGATCGCTGACATAACTCTTCCACACCATATCAGCGGTGCCGAGGTTGTACTTTAACATCGATTGCAGGTTCATTGAGGAAACTCCTGTGGGAATGAGGACAGACAGAATCAGTTTGTTTGGCAGCCAACGAGCTGCCGCCATGTATTTGAAGTGCCAATCTCAGTCGCGGAGCGACTGAGCTACGTAGGCGAGTTACTCCGCGACTCGCATCATCAGCACGCAGAGCCGCGACGTTGCGATAGCGCGTTCGGGCTCATCGACCAACGATGAAGGGATGTCTTACGGCCTCGTCTTGTACTCGCGAACCTTGCCATCGAGCCCAATCTGAACCGTATAGGACTCGCCATCGGGAGCGACCGACAGTTTGACATGATTGCCCGAGCAACCTTCCGTCTGACCGTCGTTAGCGATGAAGTCCTTACCGGTTTGCTCTTCAGGCTTGAGCCGCACGTTGCGATGCAACTGGTACGAATCCTTCAACGACTTCACTTGCTTCAACGTGGCCAGTGTCGAGGTATCAGCGCCCTTGGTCGGACCGTTGCACATCACGGTCACGACAGGATCGATCGCTAGCACGAGCACCGGGTTGTTGCTCACTCCCAAACCATGATGAGTGACCATGAAGACGTCGACGTTTCCAATCGGGTTGTTGGGCGTCATCAGCTTGGCTTCGATGTTCCAAGTCAGATCGCCGCAGGTCATGAACTTGAACTTCCCGAACTTCAACACCGAACTGATGCTGGCGGCATTGTCGCTTTCATCAATCGCTTGGGGCTTGTTGAGATTCGCGTAAGGGTTCGCATCACCATCATTGGGGATGACCTCTCGACTGGCCGTCACCACTTTCATCGACAGCGGAGTCTGGCCCGACTTCAGAGGGATTATGTCACCGGCCTTGAGCGCTTTGGACTTGTTCTGAGAAGCCTGCCGATAAGCCGCCACACGTTCGACGTACTTGCCGTCCTCTTTGAGCGTGTCTGGAATGCCTCGATCCCAGAACGTCCCGATCTTGATCTTCTCCGTCAGCGCCGCATGGTTACCGTAATGATCGAGGTGCCAATGGCTGACGAGTGCATGGTCGAGCTGCTGTCGCTTAGCGACGTCTTTGGCGACCTTCACAATGCGATCACGATCGCGCCCCCCGTAGTCGGGATAGCCCGAGTCAATCAACAACGACTCGCCTTCCGGAGTCACGAACAGCGTGGCCGCGCCACCTTCAACGTCGATGAAATAGAGATCCAATCTGCCGTTGGTTTCATCGGCTTGAAGGCCGGAACTTGTTGCCGCCAAACACGTCCCCAACACCGCCGCTGCCGCCCATCGCTTCGTCATGTCGCACCTCGCAAGAGACTCCGAAATCGAACCTCGTTCACAGAACCGAGACGCTATCGAGGCCACCCCAAACCGACCAGCCAGCACGAGCATTCCTGCCATGCTTCAAACCCGTGATGTCATCGGAGTCGGCATGGATTGAATCAACTCAAGCAAACTCACCAGCGTTGGCGATTGGACCGCTGCTGGTTGCTAGAGGAAGGATTCAACACACAGACATTTTTCTTACACACTTGCGCGTGGGCGTTCGCGAACTCATGCGACCGAGCGATCAAGAGTCCGTCAAGTTGCTCAAACAACTCGCTGAAGTTGAAGCTCTGCAATCATCGGATCTGTGTTTGTAGTGGTTGCTTTGGAGACGCTGCTGTCTCACGGAGGGCGATCAATTTGGTGAGTAACAGCAGCAAGGCTTCTTTGCTGGTGAGTCTTGCGACGCCTGCACTGCCAATTGTGGTAGTGATTCTCAGCACCGTGCCCGCTTGAGACTTCATGGTCTGGAGAGCCGTCAGGTTGCTCAGCGGGCAACTAAACCACGGCGCGGATCTCGGAATGAAACTCTTTGCCGCGTGACAGTTCTTGAAATGAATCATCGCCGCGTCGCCATCCACAATCACGGCAATGAACTCGTTCAAGGACTCTCCGATACAGACCAATGAGTTCTTGGAGTACGGGGGTGTCTCTGGGTCCAACTCCAATTCGGCGAGTTGCGGTGCCGGTCGCACGGCAGATGCCAAGAGCTTGAAACCGAGCCAGCCGATGACTCCAAAGATCCCTATGAAAATCACTCCCATCACAAAGACGAAGACTTTCTCGATGCCCCACGGCTGCTGCCAATGTTGAGCAATCATCCGAAACATGAGGCACGAATCAAACGCGGCTGCGACCAAGCAGAATACCCCCAAGGTGAACTGTCCGCCGCGTTCGACGAATGACTTCTCCATCAGATTGGCGTGTGGCTGATTGGTTGGCTTCCGAGTGGATGCTCGAAGAACAACAACGAGTCCACCGCCGCAGATCCCAGTCACAATGCCCAACAGCCCCGCAGCTAACCACAAGCCGCGAGGCACACCGGGAATTAAGACCGACAACCTCGGTGCACGTGGGTCGTAATAGACAGAGACTTTGGCATCCTTCGGAAACTCGTCGACGACCTCTTGCATCGGCCTCAGTAGGAATCTCGCGTCGCCCTTAGCGATCAATCGATCTCCGTCATGATGTTGGCCATCGACGACATAGCGATACATCACGACCGCGATTGTATTCTTACCGACTCGCTGCACCGCCGAGTGTGTGATCGTCCCTTCGACCGACGGCCAGGCATTTGTTCGCACGCACGTCACGATACCGCTCAGCACCAACCAGATTCCGAACAATACGAGCACAACAGTGATAAGCATAAGCCCGAGCGACGCGATTCGACCTCCAGACGATTTCGGCGGCAGCCCGATCAAACCATTCCGTTGAGCCTCAAGGACCTCTCGCACAATCTCACTGAATGGGTTTGCTTGAGCAGCGTTTGAATGAAGCATCTCTGAACGAGGTGCTTGCTCGGCGTTCGACACAACATCGCTACCGGGCTGCTGATCTGGGTTTGGATTCATAGAGCTCTCACCTTTGCTCCGATTGATGCGGCGGATGTCAGATCTCTCCGTCATCAACGCAGGTCGTATCGCGCATGCTGCTCAATGATGATGATCATGCCCCGGCACTTTGCCGCCGGATTCGAGGAACGAAGGTAAGCAGCCTCGACTATTGGATTCATCAACTTTTCGCGGCAGCTTTGTGAACGCGAACAGGGCGCGGCGATAACTCCACCTTGTTGTAGATGTCGGCCAGCTTAAGGGTGATTTGCAGTGGCGGAATCGCGATGAGGGACTCAAGGCCGTTCGCGTCGTCATAGTCCCATCCTGTGCCGGTCGGCTTGCGAGACAGCACTTCGACGCGCGGTTCCCACTGTGAAACAAGCACATAAGCCTGCAACGTCTTGATGCTCTTGTAGTGGTTGAATTTCTCTCCTCGATCATAAGCCTCGGTCGATTCAGACAAGACTTCGAAGATCACAACCGGATTGGTAATGACGCTCCTGTCCGAGTCCGCGTACTCCAATTCACCGCAAACAATGGTGACGTCCGGGTATGTGTAGAGCCCAGATCCTGGCGTTCTGACTTTGAGTTCGCTGTTGAAGGCATTGCACGGACCTTTTTCCAGAGCCGCTTCACAGGCACGCCCGATGGTGATCCCTAATCGTGCATGGGTCGGCGATCCTCCCGCCATCGCGAAGATTTGGCCGTTGAAGTACTCGCTCTTGAACGGCGCATCCTTCTCTCTCGCCAAATACTCGGCTTCAGAAATGAATTCTGCAGAGGCCAATGATGTTGGTTGAGACATTTTCAAACTCGCGTAGTGGTGTGTTGGACTGGGTTTGATTCAGAGTCTATCGAGCAAGCAAAGGACCGTCGCCAACGCGACGTTCATCCGACCGCATTGTCGCTTATCGAGCGCTACCGATTACTAATGATGATGATCATGCCCCGGCACTTTGCCGCCGGATTCAAGGAACGAGAGCAGGTTCAAGATCTCGTCCTTCGTCAGGATATTGAGCAGTCCCGGCGGCATCGCGCTGAGCTTCGAAGCAATCTTGTCGTCGATGTCCTTCTTGCGGACTTGTGTCACGGCGTTCGGCGCTAAGAGGTTCGTGAGGACTTGATAGGACTCGGCGTCTTCTTTCGCGATCACTCCGTTGATCAGCCGACCGTCGGACATCTCGAACTGCCAACTTTGGAACTGCGGGTTGATCTCGGACGATGGTTCGACAATTTGCTGGAGCAGTTTTTGTCCCTGCAGCTTCTTGATGGACTCGACGAGATTCGGACCGAGATTCACTCCGTGACCGGCGACCGCGTGACATTGATGACACTTCGCCTTCACGAAGGCTTGCATGCCCTTCAGCTTCGAGTCGTCGTCCTGCTTCGACTCCAATTTGAGATCCTTGAAGTCCGCCATCTGCCATTCTTTGACGATCTTCGGAGCCCGCGCGGCGAGCATTGCGTCGACATCTTTGAGGTCTCTCGCGACGACCATTTCGCCATTCATCACGATCCAGTGGCCGGGAAACGTGCAGACGAAGGGATAGACGCCGGGCTCGGTTGGGGCTTTGAAGCGGAAGACGTGAATCTGACTCTTGCGCGTCGGCCCGATCATCGGCGAGGCGTGCAAGATGAGATCCTTCTTCGAGGTCGGCACGAAGTCGGAGTTTGCGTTCTTCGGATCCTTTGCCATTTCATTCGCGGCCATACCGACGGCTTCGAGAGCATCCGGCTGCACGATCACGAGGTTGTGATCGGTCGCGTCGGGGTTCGAAAACACAAGCTTCACCGGCTGCCCCGTCGTGACCGCGAATTGCTTCACGGTGAAGAGCATGCGTTCGGGCTGACAGCCGATCTTCACGAGCTTCAGTCCCTGCTGATCATCGAAGGCTTGCTCTTGTTTGGTCGGCTTCGGTTCGACGATCTCTGCCAAGCGGATCGACTTCTTCAGCAGCGCGTCGATCTTGTATTTTGAATTACCGTCCCAGATGCGTTTCAGCGGCTGAGACCCGAGCGAGCAATTGATGGCGTATTGAAGATGCCCGCCGCGCGGATGCTTCAAGACATCGAGCATCGCATCGAGCGCGGGCTCGGTCCCGATGTACGACGCGCAGATCGCAGCTTCCATGCGCACGAGTCCGTTCGGGTCATTGGCTGCTTTGCGCAGTAGAGCAACGGCATCGGGCATTTGAGCGTGCCAGTAACGCAGTTGCCGAATTGCGGCGGCTCGCGCGTGATGCTCGTCGCAGGCGGCGAGATCTCGCATGAGATCAATTGCAGACTGAGCCGCGACAGAGTCTCCCCTCGCCCCTTTGGGGAGAGG
>OMIV01000169.1 GCA_900299185.1 Planctomycetaceae bacterium | reverse complement strand
GCGGTGGTGGCGGGGGGGGCGGCGGCGGCAAGAATGATCAAGCAGATGCACTCCGCCGATGCGTCGATGCGGGCATGGCCTGGATCGTCCGACAGCAAACTAAAGGCGGCAATTGGCAGTTACATACCGGCTATCCCGATGCCGGTTACTCGGTCGCTCGCACAGACACCGGAGCCACGGCACTCTCACTCTTGGCGTTGTTGGGAGATGGCCACACTCACACAAATGGCCCTCACAAAGAAGCCGTGAAGAAAGGCCTGACGTGGCTGAAGGGCATTCAAAAGAACGATGGTGACTTCCATGATCACGTCGAACTCGGACGCCAGACCGCGTTTTACGCGCACGCTCAAGCGACCATCGCCATGTGCGAAGCCTACGCGCTCACCAAGGATGAATCGTTTAAGAACTCCGCTCAGAAGGGCATCGAGTTCTTATTGAACTCGCAACATCCGACGAACGGCGGTTGGCGCTATCAGCCGCAAGACGGCAAGTCGATGGGCGACTTATCGGTATCAGGCTGGTGCTTGATGGCCATGAACACCGCTCGCATTGCTGAGATCAACGTGCCTCCGGAACCCTTTGGTCGAGTGACGGTGTTCTTGAATACGGTCGAATCACAGAACGGCGGGCGGGATCGATATTTGCCAAGCGATCCAGCCGGAAAGACTTCGCTGGCGATGACGGCAGAAGGCTTGCTGTGTCGACAGTGGCTGGGCTGGAAGAAAGATAACACCGCCTTGCAAGATGGTGTGAAGTACCTGCTCTCGTCCGAGAACTTGCCTGTCTGGGCTCCGGGCAAACGCAACGTTTACGAGTGGTATTACATGGCTCAAACGCTGCACAACATGGGCGGCGATGATTGGCGCGGTTGGTTCGGTCAGCTTCAAAGCGAGATCGTCACGCACCAAGAAAAGGCCGGAGGCAAGCCGCCAAATGACACGCGCGGTAGTTGGACGCCTCGATTCCAGTCGGGCAAGTTTGGTTCGAACGAGGAGTACTCAGAGAAAGCAGGGCGGCTCTATCTGACCGCCATGTGCTTGCTGATTCTGGAGACTCCGTACCGGCACACTCCGATCTACGAAGACGCTCCCGCCAAGTGAAAAGCCGGAGGCAGCCAAGGCATTAGCCTCAGAGCGATTCCAGCGAGTCCTTCGCACATCGCATCTTCTGCGCGGGTTGATGACTCTCTGCGATGATCGCAGCCGTCGCGTCATTCATCGGTGTTCGGATGCCGAACTTATTCGGTGCTGCATTCGAATCATTCATCGAATGTCACATCGAACCGAGTCTCTGACCGCGCGATGCCATGCGACCAACTCTGTGGGCCATCACGATTTTGCTGGTGCTGTCGGGCTGCGGTCGCACTCCGATCAACAAGAAGCTGTGCCATTTCGATGAGCCGCTCCGACCAGCCGACATCGAAGCGTTTCTCGACATCGCGAAGTCGCTGCCCGAATCCAAACTCCTCGCCACCATCTACCCATTTCAGCCACCAGCAAAGTGGGACTCGGACCGAACGCTGCCCGTGCGTGACCTCGTCAGCGGTGACTTGCAGTCGCTGGACGAGCGATGGCAAGACAGCGCCTTAGGAGAACGGCCAGCGCAGAACAAAGCCGTGGAACGAGCCCTCAAACGTAAGCATGTCTCACGCGAGAGATTTGCGAGCTTGGCCTTCGCGATCGGCGTCGCCTGCTCGCTGAATTCCGTCCCCGAAGACTTCGACATCAACAGGCATCTCAAGCGAGCTCAGTCCGTCGTGTTGGACCTTCGTAAGGACGGTCGCGTGTTTAATTCATTGGCTCCCGAAGTCGGCCATGAAGTCTTGGGAAGAGCCGCCTGGATTACCGAGTACCATCGCGGCGAACGGCTTAGTCACGTGCCGCCTTACAACGCTCAACTGGTGAAGCACTACCGCGACAAACTGAAAGACGTACTTCCCAGTGAGTTCTTTGCGTGCCCTTACAACACCACGCTCGACCGCAATGCATCTCGCGCGTTGCCGTTCGAAGACTTACCCGGCAACGAAGGCTTAGAAACTCTAACCTGGGATCGCACGTCAGCATTCAAAGGCTCTGACGACATCGAACCTCGCCGTCGCGATTAAGTCCCGCGCCCCAAGTCGCTCTGCCATAAACGCACCGCCGCAAGAGACTACTCAGTCGGCTGGTCACTCACGTCGATGTGGCAATCCGGGTGATAGCGATGGAACTTCTCGATGTACTTCGGATCGACATGCGTATGACGCAGATGGATGCGATTCAACTTCCGAAGTCCGGTCAGGTAAGACAGCCCGCTACCGTCGACTCGTGTGTCGGAGATATCGAGCCACTCGAGGTTTTCGAGAGTTGCCAATTGTTTGAGGCACCGATCCGTAACACGCGTGGCTCGCAAATCCAACCCGCGCAGAAAAGTCATCTTCTTCAACGTCGCTGCGCCGGCATCTGTGATCGAAGTACCGCTCAAGTAGAGCCAGCGAAGACGTTTGAAGTCGACCATGTGTTCGAGCCCGACGTCGGTGATCTTGGTGTCCCACAGACGGAGCATTTCCAACGACACCATCGGCTTCAGGAAGCCCATCGCAGCATCGCCCAGGTCAACATTGGCCCCTAAGTCGAGACGTTCCAAGAACCGCATGTTGCGGCAGTATCCCAGTCCCTGACCTTTGATGTTGGTGTAGATCAAATTCAAACGGCGCAGCGAATCACCGAGGAAGCCCAACGGCTTGCACTCAGGGTCACTGATGTGCTGCCCAACCAGCACGATCCGAGAGACTCGTGCCAACCTCGTCATAGTCAATGCTCGCGCCCAATTGTTCGAGCGCCGCGACCACGTCGCTCATCGCAACGGTCGTCGTCATGTTTCATCCTCGCTCTGGCAGCGATTTCAAATCTAGACCACATCCATCTCGAAACGCACTGCGACTGTAGTTCCATCGCGGCACAAGACGCCGCCTCGCAAGGAGTTCAAGACGAACTGACGAGGGTCGGAGATCAATGTCGGAAACCACAATCCAGCAGTGCTCGAACATGTTTCACAACCGAGTGAGCGAGGTGATCGCGGTCATCAAACACGATCACCATCGGCGCGAAACTCAACGAACGAGGATGAATCGAAGGCCCATTACAAAACTGGATCTTCAAGGCTGCCTCCTTGAAAAAACAGTCGAAGCGGAGACTTCGAACTATGACGAATCCGAACTCGTTCGTCCTCGATCGGAACGCCTCCTTCGCCAGGAATTAATCTTGGAGGCTGTTCCGATCGTTTCGATGCGACTAATTCGCCTTCTTGATGGCCCATAACGAATCAAACGAACGCAAATAAAGCACTCCGTTGGAGATCGCGGGCGACGCAGAAATCGATTCCCCGATCTCGTTGGTCGACACCACTTCAAACTTCTTGCCAGCCTTCACGACTGTCACCACTCCATCGCGAGCGACCATGTAGATGTTCCCATCGGCATAGACCGGAGATGCTCGGTGACGCTGACGATGACCACGCTCAAAGTAAATCTGCTCGCCGGAACCTTGATCCAAGCAATAGAGGTTGCCGTCGTGCATGCCGAGGTAAACCAGACCATCGACGATCAGTGGCGAAGGTACGTCTGGAGTCTTGGCGTGAGTCCAGAACCGCAACTGAGTGACGTCGCCTTTGCCATCTGGTTTCAGTCCCACGCAAGGACCGCCCTTAGCTGTCGGAACCACGATGATGCCGTCGGCACAGGCCGGCGAAGCCACGAACCGCAGAGTTGGGTCGTACTTCGTTTTCAAATTGAGATCGCCGCAGCGGAACAACTCAGCCCCGGAACTGATGTCGTGAGCGATCAGATAATCGGCACCATGCGTCAGCAGGAATTTCTTCCCGCTGTAGTCGTACATCATCGGTGAGGCGTACGAGTGCTTGTTCTCGTCAACCGCATCGGTCTCACGATTGTGCTTCCAGAGTTCCTTGCCGGTCGCTCCATCCAAACATGCAACCACGCCTTTGCTCGGTTCCTTGCTCCATGCACCATGAATCATCTGCAAATACAGCCGGCCGTTGTCCAAGATCGGCGTCGATGTCATGCCGAACTGGATGTTGAACTTGCCGTAGCGGTCTTCGAGATTGAGCTTCCAAACTTCTTTTCCGTCGAAGGTATGACAAGCCAAAATCCCATTGGCCATCATCGTCCACACGTGCTTGCCATCGGTGACCGGCGAGTTTGACGCCGAGTTCCCTTCGTCGCCGCGCACGTCCTTGTTGCCCTTAGCAATGACCTGCCGCCACTTCTCTTTGCCGTCAGTGCCGTAACACAACAGCAACAGGTCTTCGCCATTCGCCGCAGTCAGGAAGATCTTGTCATCCCACACAACTGGGGACGCTCCTGCCGGTCCAGGCAATGGAGTCTTCCACGCCACGTTTTCCGTCTTCGACCACTTCGTCGCGATGCCCTTTTCCGAGCTAATCCCATTGCCCTTCGGCCCTCGCCAGCTCGGCCAGTTATCGGCGTTCGCAGAGGAAGCCACCGTCATCAACATCGCGATGGAAGCAGACAAAGACAGCAGACGTTTCATGAGACGGAATCCTGTTGAAAGAGTGGATGGATTAAAGCTGAACGATGGCAGGCGGCAGTTCATAAGCAAGTGCGACGCTCATGCTCTCGATGGCATGTTACTTCTTAGGTCGAAAGACATGCGTCGCTTGTCCGACGATGGCTTCGGCTGCTTCCATGAGAGTTTCGGACAGTGTGGGATGAGCGTGAATGCTGTCCGCCAGATCGCGAGCAACAGCCGCGGTCTCAACAGCGATGACGGCTTCGGCAATGAGTTCGCCCGCCCCTGCCCCAACGATGCCGACACCCAGCACACGCTGAGTTTCTTTGTCGCAAATGATCTTCGTCAGACCTTCTGTCCGTGCCAGCGATTGAGCTCGACCTGAGGCAGCCCACGGGAAACGCACGACTTCGACGTTGCGATTCTCGCGCTTCGCTTGCTCTTCAGTCAGGCCACACCACGCCAGCTCGGGATCGGTGAAGACAACCGCCGGAATGGCGATGCAATCGAACTCAGACTTCTCGCCCAGCAACGTCTCGACAGCGACCTTCGCTTCACGAGTCGCCTTATGAGCCAACATCGGCTCACCAGCGACGTCGCCGATCGCGAGGATGTTGGGATCATTGGTGCGTTGCTGCTTGTCGATTTTGACGAAGCCCTTGTCGTCGATTTGCACCTGAGTCTTTTCGAGCCCGAGGTTGCGGCTGTTGGGTCGGCGACCAATCGAAATCAGCACGCGATCAAACGTCTGAGTGGGCTCAACGCCTTCGACTTGCAACTCGGCCACGATGCCCGTGCGTTTGGCCGTCAACGATGCGACCTTCGTATTGAGATGAATCGCTTTGAACTGCAATTCGAGCCGCTTAGCTAACGGTCGGACCAAATCACGATCGGCCCCCATCAACAAGCCCGGCAACATCTCCACGACAGTGACTTCTGAGCCAAGCGCAGCGTAGACCGATCCCATCTCCAAGCCGATGTATCCGCCGCCAACTACCAACAACTTCTTCGGGACGTCGGCCAGTGCCAGTGCTCCCGTCGAATCCATGACGCGGTCGTCGCCGAGGTTGAACATCGGCGGCATCGCGGGCGACGAACCGGTCGCCAGGATGCAACGCTTGAAGGTCAAAGTGTCTGTCGAACCATCAGCCTTCTTCAGTTCCAAAGAGTTCGAATTCAGAAACGTCGCTCGCGCGTTGACGGTCTTTACTCCGCGTGCTTTGCAGAGTTGAGCTACACCGCCGTTGAGATTGCCGATGACTCCGTTCTTGAACTGACGGAGCTTGTCGATGTTGATCTTTGGAGGTCCAAAGCTGACGCCATGTTCTTCGGATTCTTTGGCTTCGTTGATCAGCTTGGCCATGTGCAGCAGAGCCTTCGACGGGATGCAGCCGCGATTCAAGCACACTCCACCCAGCGCCACGTCTTCGCTGACAAGCGTCGTTTCGATGCCATGATCCGCCGCATGAAACGCTGCCGGATATCCACCCGGTCCCGCACCAATCACTACCAAATCCGTTGTCAGTTGAGCCATCTGATGAGTCTTTCGAGAGGTAAGTCGAGTCCAGCTCGTGATGAAGCCGCAAGCACCGACCAGTGCAGAAACGTTCGATCGATTCGTGCATCGCGGACTGAAATGTCGCAGTTGCTATTCGGCCAAGTTTCGCAGCCATGTCACAGCCGCGATTCCGACCTAAGAAAACGGGCCGGAAGATAAGAGATCGAAATTTCGAAGTCACTGATGCCATCGGGCGATGTCGGCCAAATCCAGACCGGGCTGGAGAACGGCGTCCTGATGGTCGTGATCGAGCCGTTAGACTCACTTCGACGGACGCAATTCGAGCGACATCTCCCCTGTCTTTTCTCTGATTGTCTTTAACTCCGTTCCCTCTATTTTCTCCTGATCAAAATCCTGATGAAGACGGTTGGAACAGAAGGAAACAGAGGGAACTGAGACAAAGACCAACAGAGATTCGCTCGCAGTTCTTATTCGCGCTCCATTCCATTCGCGCGGCTCATTTGAATTTGTTCCGCGCGAAGAGAACGGAGCGCGAATGATGCGAATAAGAAGTAGAGGCAGCCGAAGTCTCGACTGACATCAGCAGCTCGCTCATGAACGCCGCAGACCGAGTTGCTCTTCAGCCCACGGTCCCAACTTCTCGCGGAAGATCTTCACGTTGTGCCGGATGTCGACTGGCAACGAACGGTGAAACAAGACGGTGTCGATCGATGCTGTCAGCGAATTCGCTCGTCCTAAAGCTTCGAGTTCTGCTCGAAAGGTCTCCTGAGCCGAGGGCGTTTCAGGAAACTGTCCGGCTTCCGGCTCAACGACAATGACTGGTCGCTGCGGCTTCGGCCCGACTCCCACCAACGCCGACCGAAAGACTCGCGGGTGCTGGTTAAAGATCGCTTCGCAGGGAATCGTGAAGAGCCCCTCGTTGGCGGTATCGACGATGTGTGCCTTCCGGCCGCAGAACCACAATCGGCCCTGCTCGTCGAGATACCCAACATCGCCCATGCGATGCCAGAACCCGGTCGTCGAGGACTCGCTGACATCACCGACCTTCGCGTTGCGAGTGGCATCGTGTAGCCGAAAGTACTCGCGTGTGGTCGACGGCGCTTGCACAAGCACCTCGCCAATCTGCCCCGTGGGCAGCTCGGCCACATCTGACAAATTGGCGATCGGACCTTCGGTAATGGCGATGATCTTCACACGCACGCGAGGAAACAGTTTGCCCACGCACGTGCCCTTACCGACTCGCCACAACGGCGCGGTTTGTTCGAGCACGTCCTTACCACAGATCGATGCAATCGGCAGCGACTCGGTCGCTCCGTAAGGCGTATGTATGTCGGCATCAGGTTCAGCAAACGCTCGCCGCATCCGCTCAATCACGGGAACCGGCACCGGAGCACCAGCCGACAGCACGCGCTTCAGCGACCGAATCTTGATCCCTCGTTCTTCGCAATACCGGCCAACTCGATTCCAAATCGCCGGCGACCCGAAAGCCTGAGTCACACCTTGATTCTCGATCGCTTCCAAAACTTTGCGTGGATCAACCTGAGCAGGCCGAGTCGGATCCATGTCGGGAATCACCGTCGTCACGCCCATTGCTGAGTTGAAGAGCGCGAACAATGGAAAGCCCGGCAGATCAACTTCGCCTGGTTGAATGCCATAGAAGTCGCGCAGCAAGTCGACCTGAGCGTCGAACATTCCATGCTCGTAAAGCACACCCTTTGGAGGTCCGGTACTCCCGCTGGTGAAGATGATGGCCGCCGGGTCCGTGGCTTTCGTATGGGCCGGTTCGATAGCCGACCACTCGCCGCCGAGTAACTCGGCATAAGTCCGCCCGCCCCACAACCAACGACGGCCGTTGACCGTCACATTCAATCGAGCCTTCGGAAATCGGCGTCGTGATAGCACTCGAATGGCCTGCACGATCGGGATCGCAATGAAGCCTTCGGGCTCGACAGTTTCCAAGCACTTGAAGATGTTCGATCGCCCCATGCCCGGATCAATCAGAACGACGACCGCCCCCGTCTTGAACAAGGCGAAGGTCAGTGCGATGAACTCCAAGCTGGGCTTCACCATCAGCACCAAACGCATGCCCGGCTTGACTCCATAATCCAAAAGCCCGCGTGCCAGCCGATCGCTTTCTCGATCAAGTTGCTCGAAGGTCAGATGCGAGTACGTCACTCGTCCCGCATGGTCGCGTCCCATCGGAAACACGACCGCGCGTTGCGTGGGATAGAGTCGCGCCGATTGGCGAAGTCGTTCAGCGATATTGACGAAGTCAGACATACGAACTGCAAATCAAGGACGAAGCAGGCGGTTCAGCGAAGGGGCGGGAAAGTACGAGAACTCACATCGCTTCGCCATCAGCGGAACCAAGCCGCGAAACAAATGAAGCATCTCGGTCTTTCATTCGCGCGGACAAAAATCATTCGACCGCGCGAATGAAACGGAGCGCGAATAAGACCAGTGTGATTCGTGGTCGAGCGGTCATCTCAGATCCCTACGCTCACCTCTTCAGCGATGCCGCGTGCTGCTGTCCGCTACGCGAGGATCTCCGGAATGACTCTGCCGAAGTCGATGTCCAACCTCTTGCGACCGGGGATCTCCATGCGACGCGAATCGAGTCCAAGCTGATGCAAGATCGTGGCATGGATGTCGGTGACATAGTGCCGATTCTCGATCGCATGAAATCCGATCTCATCCGTCACGCCATGCACGGTTCCGCCTTGGATGCCACCTCCGGCCATCCACACAGAGAAGCCGAAGATGTGATGATCGCGGCCGTCAGATCCTTGAGAGCCCGGAGTCCGACCGAACTCGGACGCGAAGACAATCAACGTCGAGTCCAACAAGCCGCGCTGTTTGAGATCTTTAATGAGCCCAGCAATCGGCTTATCGACCGCCTTGAAATTCCGTTCGTGATTGGCCTTCAGCCCGCCATGCGCATCCCATGCTCCCGCACCGCCCGCACCGTGCTGCACCTGAATGAAGCGGACTCCGCGTTCAACCAGTCGCCGAGTAGCCAACATCTGAGTGCCAAACGCCTGCGTCGCGGGATCGTCCAAGCCATACAACGACTGGGTTTCTTTGGTCTCGTCCGCCAATCGCAATGCATCGGGCACGGACGTCTGCATGCGGAACGCTAACTCGTAAGCCTTGATCCGCGCGGCCAACGTTGGGTCATGCGGATAATCGACCGAACGCAAGCGATTCAACTTGCCGACGAGATCGAAACCAATGCGTTGCTCATCGATCGTCTGCCCGCCTTCAGGCCGACCGAAATCGAGCGGGTTAGCAGGATCAACTCGCAGCGGCACGGCATCATGTTCGGGACCGAGGTAATGACCGTCGCGTGCATTCCAGTATTCGCGATTCCCCATCGAGATGTACTGAGGCAAGTTGTCGTTGAGTGATCCCAAACCAAAATGCACCCACGCCCCGAGATTGGGGTACTGACCATCGAGCATGTGACGGCCCGAGTGGAACTGAGTTTGAGCGCCATGATTGTCGTCGGTCGTGTACATCGAACGGACGATGGCCAAGTCGTCGACGCAACTGCCCAGGTGCGGAATCCAATCACTCAGCTCGATCCCGCTCTCTCCACGAGGTCCAAAACCAACCTGCAACGGATAGAGCTTGTTGCGTTGCTGACCATTGGCGTCGTTGATGACGGTGACACGAGCCAGCTTCAACTTCTCAGGATTCTGCACGTCTTTGAACGGAGTCTCGCCGATCGACTTGCCCGCGTACTTCGTCAGCATGGGCTTAGGATCGTACGACTCAACGTGCGAAACTCCTCCGTTCATAAACAACCACACGACCGACTTTGCCTTCGCCGGAAAGTGCGATTTGCCATCCGGCGGAAGCCATTGGTCTTCGGAGTTCGCTCGCACCACGCCATCGCGAGCCAACATCGCTCCCAGCGCGAGGCTCGCAAATCCCAGGCTCGATTGAGACAGAAACTCCCGACGTCTCCAGTGACGAGTCGGTGAGTGAGATGCATTGAATTCGCTCATGACGCGTTCCTCGTTCAAGTATCAGCAAGGAAGCCGTAGCTTGGGATTCCATCCCGAGCCGCAGCGGCGAAAGGTTCTCTTAAATGCAGCCGCACATCGTCAAGAACGGCTCTTGCAATACTCGTAACGCAGATCAGCTTGTAGTAACGGAGAACTCTTGACCTGCAATCCGCTCGGGATGGAATCCCAAGCTAGGGCTTCTCGGACAGATTCCTAGAACTCATAGCGAATGGCTCCATGTGATTGGGCTCGCGAGATACGCTCGGTGGCGTAGAGACCGGCGAGGACGAATTCGACGCACGACGCTCGCACAGCCGCATCAGAGGACGAGTTCACTTCAAACGCTTTCTCCCACGCCGGGGGCACTCGCTTGAGTCGCTCGGCATATTGAGCGGATGGCAGCAAGTCACCGACGTCGATACGGACTCCTTGCCCGAAGATCTCGGCGATCTCAGCGAGACCATGCTCGTCAACGTACTCTTCAAAGACAGTCCGAATCGCCTGAGCGACGATCGCATCGAAGACCTGCCGTTCGCTCATCTGATGGCTGCCCATCAAATCCAATTCGAGCTTCCCCAGTGCCGACGAATACAGATGCCCGAGGTCGCTGATGCGTGGAACGGCGGGACGTTCACCGAGTCGTGCTCCACGTTGCCGCGCGCTGGCGATCATGGTGCGATAGTTCGCAAGCGAGAAGCGGGCACTGACTCCCGACTGTTGGTCGATGTATTTTGACTTACGCGCCGCGATGCTGATCTCTTCAATGATCTCTTTCATGAAGCGCGGCACGACAACCGGGAATGGACCGCCGAGTTCCAACCCACTCTCTTGCTCCATGATCTCGATGCCGAGATCTCGTTCGCGCGGGTAGTGCGTATGGATGACCGAGCCGATGCGATCCTTGAGTTGCGGGATCACTTTGCCGCTGCGGTTGTATGTGGATGGATTCGCGGAGAAGAGCACCAAGACATCGATGTCGAAGCGCACGGGATAGCCACGAATCTGAACGTCGCGTTCTTCGAGAATGTTGAACAGCCCCACTTGCACGAGTTCATCGAGTTCGGGCAGCTCATTCATGGCAAACACACCGCGATGCATCCTCGGAATCAGACCGAAGTGTAACGCTTCTTCCGCTGACATGCTGGTGCCACCTGCGAGCTTGGCTGGATCAATCTCGCCAATGATGTCGGCGAACTTCGTCCCCGGAGCGAGCCGCTCGACATAGCGGTCCTCGCGCGGCCACCAACCAATCGGCACATCCGCAGCGGGAGTGCGAGCGATGAACTCGCGACAAACCCGACTGATGGGCCGATAAGGATCGTCGTGAAACGGCGCTTCGGGGATGTCGATGAACGGGATCGCGTCGTCCAAGAAGCGGCAAAGCGTGCGCATCAAGCGGCTCTTGCCTTGCCCTTTCTCGCCAAGAAACAGCATGTCGTGCCCGGCGATCAACGCGATATTGATTTCGGGGATGACGGTGTCTTCATAGCCGACAATGCCGGGGAAGAGTTCCTCACCCGCCGCCAGTGCTTTCAAGAAGTTGTCGCGTAACTCTTGCTTCACCGATTTAGAAACCCTGCCACTGTCTCGAAGGGCTTGCAGATTGCGGGGACGTTCGGTGACAGACATGCGATCCTCTTTCCGTCTCGATCAAACCGTTTGATGGGAACACGCAAGTGGGACGAACCGGACGATCGGGAGTAGTGCGATTCGGCTTCAAACCGAGTCATCCCAAGAGTCCAGTTCGTCCCACGGTCTTAAGCAACCTCGGAACTCAGCCGCTGGCCGTTAGCCATTCATCTCAACTTTGCTCTTGTCGAACTTCACTTCAATGAGGGTCGTCACGCCAAAGTTCTTCGAGTCGTAGCCCTTACGGAACTGCACGCGCCAGACGAAGTCCTTATTCTTATCGAGCATCTCATCCACGCCTTTGAAGGCGGTGGGGATGAAGAGATCACAGCTCTCACCGGGCTTAAGTTCGCGATCCAAATCCAAGCCCTTCACGCGAAGAGCCTGCTCGTCCAGCGGATAAGCCAAGATCGTTCGACCGCGTTTGTTGAACGGACAGACGAAGATGTTTGAGACGTAACCTCGCTCGCTCTTGCTCTGACGGAAGGCAAGGCTTCGCAACGGCGCGATGGATTGATCCTTCGAGACATTCTTAAAGGTTAGATGCAGTTGCATGACCTTGGTTGGCGGGGCCATCAAATCTGCCGAGCCACCTTGCAACGTCGTGAATTCAATCTGCCCAACGCGCACTTTGGACGGTGTCACTTCGAGGTTTCCAAAGCGCTTCGTTTGACCGAGCTCCAAGGTTTGATGCTCTGCCAGCAACGAGTCTGGCTTCACGACCTGATAGATCAGCTTGCCAGTCTTCGTGTCTTTGATGGGCTCAACATCAGGAATGCGTTCGGTGGCATTAGTCCCGCCACCGGTGTTTCCGCCGCCACCACCGGCACCATTGAAATAGAGATAGCCCGCAATCAGGGTCATCACGCTGGCGTAATTCGCCAACATGATGAACAACCCGCGCGGCACAGTGGCCGGAGCCTTCGCGGGAGCAACGGTCGGTTGAGCAGCCGGGGCCGCAGGCTGAGTCGGATAAGCACTCGGAGCTGCTCCGTAAGGACTCGCCTGAACTGCGGCGGTGGCAGCAGCAGCTCCGAAAGCAGCCGCCATGTTGTCTGCCGGAGCGGCTGTAGTTTGTGCTCCATACCACTGCTGAGCTTGAGGATCAGCATAGGCCGCAGGTTGCTCGGCATACTGCGGAGCTGGAGCAGGCTGATAAGCCGGAGCCGCTTGAGCAGCCATCTGCGTAGCCGGGCTGTATGCCGCCGGAGCTTCAGCTTGCGGCCAAGCAGGTGCGGCTGCAG
>OMIV01000168.1 GCA_900299185.1 Planctomycetaceae bacterium | reverse complement strand
TTCGTCATTGTGCTCAAGGCACCTGAATGAGCCCACGAACCGCCGCGTCCCCGCAGGGCGGCGCTCGAAGCTCCACGCCAACTCGTCATCGTCGGCCAAACCACATTCAGATCCGGATTCTGGATGACTCCTGAGCCTCCAAACCCAGACCACGGTCCGCCGCTGGGAGCCAGTCCTTGCGTGGCTTGAAGAGCTGAGTTCACGCCGCTCGACCCGTTCATCGTCGCTTGATACGGGAACGGCGGAAGTTGTCCCGCAGGCAAGGTGAAGTCGGCGCCAACGCTGCGAATGGCTTCACTCATGAAGACAGTGTTCGAAGCCCCGTCGGTGATGTCTCGCATCCGAACGCCGGAGTTCTCATAGACAATTCCGTCTGTTCGCCAACGTAGGTCGTAATTGGCCTTGGTCCCGCTGCCATAACTGATCATGTAATTGTTTCCTCCATACACGGAGTTGCCAGCTCCCACGACGGTGCTGGGAGCGGGATCGCTGGGGCAGAGGAAAACAGATAACGGCATTGCGAACACGGACGCGAATTGCGGGTTCGGCACAAGGCTATTGAACGGCCCCGTGAAAGCTGGTTGCGTAAAATCAAGTGCGTCCTGAAGCCCAACCTGATCGAGGTACGGAAGAATTCGAGCCTGCACCGAGAACCCTTGAGTATTCGGCAAATAGTTTTGGGCATTGACCATGGGAAGAGCTGTGAAAGCCTCTTCGTAACTCGAAAGCGCAAGACAACTCTGCTTCAAATTGTTGCGGCACTGCGTCCGTCGAGCCGATTCACGAGCCTGTTGCACTGCAGGAAGTAAGATCGCGGCGAGCACCGCGATAATGGCGATGACCACTAGCAACTCGATCAGCGTAAAGCCTAACCGTTGGGCGAGAGATGAAAACTGAGAATACATAATTCGATCCTAGTCTTGGCGGGATTAATGAGCAGGAACGGCCAGAGCGACGGGGACGTCGACGTGTTCAATGCCAGAAAGGGTGCTCAATGGCTCTGCATTTCTCGGCCATCGAAAATGCACTTCGATAATTGATGGAGCACCGTGAGAAGCAGGCGGATCCATGGGACGCGAGCCATCGCACGTATGCGATCGACAGGCACCAAGTTGCGAGACTTGCAATAGCAACGAACTTCAAAACGGATAGAGCCATCACTGACGTTGGACGATGGAATCAGAACGACGCGGCATGCTTGTGGAATGACTCGTCTGACATCAGCAAACGACGACCGCTTGTCGCACGAACCAGCATCTAACGCAGAGCGAGCATTGCTCAAGCTCTTGGTGGCGGCTCTGGCGGCTGATGCCGTAGCGAAGACCAGCCATCGCATTGAAATGCGATCGCGTCAACATTGGCAGCAAACAAAACCGGCTCCACGTCCTCTGCAGGGAGAGCCCATTGCGCCCAAGAATTCAGTTCAACGTCGCCATTGGAATTACATCCGCAACGATGACTCGGTCGAAAGTGCGAATGATCCGCAGAGCCACTGGCCCCCATCGCATGTTCGGACGACACCGCCGCGTCATCGGAAATCGCCACTGCGAATTTGCTCGCGCAGCAAGACTTCGCCGACGTCTTTTTCGTTTGAGCCGTTTTGGCTTTTTCTTTCGAGCAGCATGATTTCGACGGCATCTGATCAGTCACATTCTCTCTCGACATCTCGACGGCGGAGAGGAGATCTGGACTCTTAGGTAGGCAACAGCAAGTACCCGAAAGTTTCTTCTTGATGGAGCAACGGCATCCATCATTGAAATCAATCGCACTGACGTTCTGAGAATGATTCCGCAACGCCAGCATGGCGGATGGAAATCCCATCGACGAAACAGCGAACCAGAAAACCAACCCGAGGCGCAACACGGTCAAGCCGAGTCGAATCATCGACTTGGTATTCCGCTCCATGTTGTGGGTAAGGCATTCCATCGCGGTCATGTAACTGACTCAAAAAAACTCACGTCACGTGAATAGGAACTAGAGTCCTCACGAGATTCAAATCCTCGTTCAAGTCAAAGTGCCGAGTTTTCTAAGAAGAGAACTCCAGTTCTCATCCGAGCGGAAATGGATGAGTTGCCATTAATCCAAAATCAAACCGCGAACGACGCATCAAGAGGCCATGAGAGAGAGGTCCGCATCCTACTCGCGCTCTGCGATGTGTCGACTTCTGATGCGAGATGTGGATGAGATGCGACCAGGCTTTATGCACTATTTATGACATACAAACTGAGCTTAAGTGTTAAAGCTCCTTTTCATGGAAGCACTCATCAGCAACCACTCAGATTGCAGCCACTTGAGAAGTTGTAGATCAGCTCGTCAGTGCCTTGGTCTTGAGGATGAGCGGCACGTTGCTGAAGGATCTCCTCCTAAGTCGCGAAGGCCGATTCGATCGCATCGAGGTCCGATGAGTCCTGTGGTAAGGACCGCAAAGGTTCCAATAGCTTCGGTCGCCGAACGCGACTCCCGCAACGTTTTGGCTCGATAGATAAGCAACCTACTCGATGTCACCCGGCAAAATTGACTTGCTCATAATCCTTCACGGCGGCGCGGCGGTGGCTCGTCGTTCGGGCGTCCATCCGGCGGAGGACCGTCAAACTGACCTCCGAAGCCTCCTCCGAAACCGCCGCCGGGGCGTTGACCATTGGGACGAGGACCGTTTCCTCGCGGGCCTCTTCCGAGCGGACCGCCGTCAGGGCCTAAGTCGTCTCCGCGGTTACCGGGCCGATCGGGACGTGGGCGTTGAGGATCTTCGATAATCGTCTCGAAAATCTGACTGCCCAGGTCGGGTGCCACCTTACGAATGTGAGAAACAGTGATGTGCAAGTCGCGTTGCTTGTCGGGCATCTCAGAGAAGTGAAGTCTCGCGTTTGGCGGCAAGTCGTTCATGAATTGCTCGCGATACTTTCCATCCTTCTCCATCAAGGTCATGCCCTCAAAGACCAGACGCTTGAAGAGCAATTCCGTCGCCATTTTGAAATCAGACGGAAGCTTGTCGCGAGCATCGGGCGGCAGTTTGTTTTCGAAGACTTTTCGCACGACATCTCGAATTGATCGCTGCCCATCACGGGGCAAGTCCATCAACGCTCTATCGACAACACGGAGCCGATATTCCCAACGCTCAAGATCGTTTGCGGCTTTCGGTGCATCGGGAGCACCAACTTCTTTGGCAAGTGCTTTCAAAATGAGATCAAAGTTCTGACTAGCACTTGCCTGCAAAGGCATGCGGTTGAGGAACTCGTTGCTACCGGCAAAGAAGCCTGGACGACGGCTATTCGGTCCATCGTTGCTTCGCGGAGTTGGTTCTTGCTTCGCCGGTTCACGAGCTTCACGAATCAAACTCAAACGCTTCTGATGGTCTGACTCAGCCAAGATCTGATCGCGTTTGCCTTTCGGCAGGGACTCCAGCCATTTGTGATACTCGGCCAATGTGTCACTAAGCTCGGGATGAGCGACAACTTCATGATGCACGCTTTGAATCGTCGCTTGTTGCTCGGCGGTTAGTTGGCGAAACGCAACAGCCTGCAATTGCAATCGTTGCTGCTCGTCTGCAGAGAGTGCCGCAATTGCTGTTCGTTGAGCAGCGAGTTCTTCAGCCTCAGGTCGACGCCCCTCGGCTGTCGCGACAATGACTGCCGCAAACGTTCCGGCACACAACCAGCCGTGCTCTCGGAAGAACCCGGCAAGTCGCTCTTGGAAGCTTGGCGACGCCTCTGAGGGCTTAGCGATTTTCAGGGCCATGCTCTGCTCCTTCGCGCCGGAACATTTTCCCGTCGTGGAGTTCCTTCAAGAACTTCACATCACGGACTTCACGGTACTCGTCTAATCGTCGAATCACCGGATAGTTTCGCAGCATCTCTTCTTGATGACGCGAGCCGATCTCGTAAGTGCTACGGAAGCCCAACGCCGCAACCAACGCCAAGCCCACAAACGCGAGCACACGCACTCCCCAAGGTCGCCACTGTTCGGTGGCATCTCTGGGGACGCTCGCCACGCTGATGTTCGTCGAAGCGGCCTCGTCTGAATCATCTTCATCGGCTTCGTCAGGATGCTTCGTTCGAATGGCAGTCAGAGTGCGATTCGTAAACTCTTGAGATACGCGCGGACTGGGCAGCAGATCCAACAAGTCCCATGTTCGTGAGAGCCGCTCCACCTTGTGACGTACGTCAGGCGTGCTCGCCAACAACTGCTCCACTTGCACGGCAGCACCATCGTCCAACTCACCATCAAGGTAAGCGACGAGGCGTTCGTCATCAGTGTTTGAAGTGGGCTCGGACATCGTGAGTCACACCAGGAAGGTCGTTAGAGCGGCGGCGTCTTTTGAATTCAAACTAGAGATAAGGTTCCAAATACTCTCGAAGATTCTCGCGAGCTCGCGTGAGCAATGACTTCACGGCTTGCACACTGAGATCCATCGTTGCCGCGATGTCTTGGTAGCTCATGTGCTCGAACTTATTGAGTAACAGCGCCATGCGTTGTCGATCGTTAAGTGTTTCCAATGCTTGCTGAATCACTTGTCGCATCTCGCTCTTATCGAGCTGTCGGCCTGGCATGAAGGCAGACTTCTCGGTCGCCAATTGCTCTTCAGGTCGAGGCCCTAACGGTCCTGATTCAGAACCAACCAGTGAGATCTCTTTGCGACGAGCGACAGCCAAGCGTCGATTCACAGCCAGGTTGTTGGCAATGTGGAACAACCATGTGCCGAACTTGGCGGTTGGTTCGTAGCGTTGACGTGCGCGATAGACCCTCAAGAAGACATCCTGAGCCAAGTCTTCCGCAGCCGCCGGATCGCCAAGCAAGTGCGAGAAGACCCCCACGAGCCGTTCTTGATACGCATCAACAAGCTCTGCGAACGCACCTTCATCCCCATCCTTCACGCGCAGCATGCGCTGCACGTCGGGGTCTCTCAGGTAGATCGAATGATCTGAAGCGGTCGTAGCCACGCGGTTTGTTTCGCTGAAGTGATTCGTCTCGAACGGTGCCATCAAACCTCAGGCACCCTCAAAAGTTTCGCGGCGAATGATAGAGACGAGCCCGGCAAATAAAGGCTTCGCACGCAGGAAAATTTGATTTGCCATGAACTCTCGATGGGCGTTGCTACTTGCGGTCTCAATCAAAACTGAGCGTCATTGAGGCAGCGTTCAAATGAAACCTCAAAGCCAAGTTCGTGTGCGTTGCGAACCATCGCCCAACATGAGGCAGCAGAGTTCGCCGCCTTTAAGTTGAGACGAACCAGCCACCGGTAAATGAATCCTAAACATGACGAGCCACACTGACGCCATGACTCGGTGCTGAAGTTGCTCGCCAATAACGAGCCTGAAGAGCCTCGTTAGGCATCTGCCAATCAAGTTTGAATCGCCAATTCGATGTCACGACTCAGGCCGATTGTTATCTTCGGCCTCGTATCGAAATCATGTCCCTTGCAAGCTCCAAGTCACTCGCCGTCAGACATCCGAGCGTCGCAACGACATCCGCAATCCCCGATTCAACTTCGTAGGACCAATCCATTTCATGAGCACCGCCGACCAACCCAGTCTGTCCCACTTTGATGAGTCTGGTTCGAGCCGCATGGTTGATGTCAGCGAGAAGGCCGTCTCTAAGCGTATGGCTCGCGCGGAAGCCTTCGTGCGAATGGAACCCTCGACGCTGAAAATGATTCAGGATCGCTCGCTATCGAAGGGCGATGTTCTCGAAGTCGCGCGGCTCGCAGGCATCATGGCAACGAAGCAGACTCAGCATTTGATTCCGCTCTGCCATTCACTAGGACTCGATGCTGTGAAGATCGACTTCACACCATGCGGCCCCGACCAAATTCGTATTGAGGTGCAATGTACGAACCACGGACGCACTGGTGTGGAGATGGAAGCGATGACCGGCGCGAGCGTCGCGGCACTTACGATCTATGACATGTGCAAAGCAGTCGATCGCTGGATGTCGATTGGACCAATCCAATTGCTGGAGAAGACCGGCGGTAAGAGCGGCCATGTTGTTCGCGCTTCAATGGCTCACGAACCCAAGGCCGAAGGCATAAACATCTTGAAATGAAGATCCTTAACGGCCACTAACCTCGGCTTGAGAATGGTCACTACTATTTCATCGGTGCGAGAATTCGAGCCATCTTTGAAACCGGTGCTGGAACTGCCGAGAGTTTTGGTCCCGCAGGTGCCAATACAGCCGCTGGAGACTGAGGCTGTAGCGAGAACGTCGTGCGAGCTTTGTTCGGTTGGTAATAGACCGCGCGACAATGGAATTGCGGAGCCCACTTCGCTCCGAAGTCTGAAAGATTTTCTGACGCTCCAACAAACAAGCAGCCGTCGGCAGTCATGGTGCGAGAAAGTCGTTCAAACAATTCTCGTCGCACCGGCAAATCAAAGTAGATGGCGACATAGCGGCAAAACAAAACGTCGAATGGTCCAAGTCCATCAAACGGTTGCAGCAAGTTTCGCTTTTGAAAAGTCACCAAGCTTCGAACTTCGTCCTTCACTTGCCAGCCATTGGACACCTTTTGGAAGTACTTGTTGAGCAAATCGGGACGCATTCCACGGCCCGTTTCGAAGTCGGAATAGATACCCCGACTGGCAGTAGCGAGAGCGGCATCAGAGATGTCCGTCGCCAAGATTTGCACATCCCAATTCCAGATGTCAGGCAACATCTCCAGCAAACAAATCGCGAGGCTGTAAGCTTCTTGACCTGTGCTAGCTGCAGCCGACCACAGTCTCAATCTCTTGGGAAAGTACGAAGAAGTTTTCGCGTCGATGATCTCGGGTAACGCCTTATGCTCGAGCGCGATGTAGGGTGATTCGTCTCGAAAAAAGAGAGTCTCTCGCGTCGTAACGGCATCGATAAAAGCATTCTTGGCAACAACATCACCGGCATCGATCTTGGCAATCAACGCATCGAGCGATGTGCAGCCGAACTCGGCCAAGCGAGCCACGATCCGCGACTCGATCAAATAGTCTTTGCTAGAATCCCATTGGATCCCCGTGACTTTGTCGGTCAGTCGACAGATCGCCTGAATTTGTTGTGGTGTAAGGCTCATACAGCAACGGGCTCCCCAACAAATGTCTGTATTTCTTCTGCAAGCTTCGACAGTGGAACAACACTGTCAGCAAGTCCTTCTTCTGTGATGGTGCGTGGCATACCCCACACAACGCAGCTCTCAGCGTCTTGAGCGATGATCGCTCCGCCAACTCGCTTGATCATGCGAAGTCCGGCCGTCCCGTCGTAACCCATGCCAGTCATGATCACGGCCAGTGACTCGGATCCGTAGACCTCTGCCACTGACCGAAACAGGTAATCCACCGCCGGACGGCAATTGCACTCCGGCTCGTCTTCAGTGATTTGAATGCGTGTGCGGCCACCGGCATGTGAGACCTTCATGTGGTATCCGCCGGGTGCGATGTAAATATGCCCGCCTTGGACGATGTCACCGTGCTCGGCCTCTTTGACAGGCAGCTTGCAACGTGAACTCAGCAAGTTTGCAAATGACTTGGTGAAGACCGGCGGCATGTGTTGCACGATTAAAATCGGCAACGGAAATGACGCAGGCAGCAAAGGCAGCAACTGCCGCAGGGCGTCAGGGCCGCCTGTCGAGACCCCAAGCGCCACTGCGGCATAACATCCCGTCCGTCGTCTCCCCGACAGAGACAACTGCGACGAAACGGCTGCCCCCGCGAACGGGGACGCACTTTGATTCGTAGGTTCGACACGTCGCGCAACGGCTGGCGATCTCAGTCGGTTTGAGAGTCGCAACGCATCGAGTTTTTCTTTGAGGAGGTTGCCCAGCAATTGGGCACTATCCGCTGGCCGACTTCCGACGGGCTTCGTCACGAAGTCAAACGCACCGAGTTGCAGCGCTTCCAACGTGGCCGCAGCCCCGTCGCTAGTGAGTGAGCTCACCATGATGGCTTTTGCGGACGAACCGCGACGTTGAATCTCAGCCAACACTTCGAGGCCATTCATCACCGGCATCTCGACGTCCAACGTCACAACGTCCGGTTGAATGAGTTCGATTTGATTCAAGGCTTCAGTGCCGTCCCGAGCAATTCCGGAGATCTCAACTCCAGGCAGTGTGCTCAGCACATCGCGGATGATTTTGCGATAGATCGCTGAATCATCCACGACCAAGACTTTTAGATTCTTTTCAGCATTCACAGCGTGACTTTCATCAGTTGTTATGACTCGCACGGCAGAGACTCATCGTGAGGTTTATGAAGCTCAGCGGGGCGAGTAAGGCTGCGTTACTTCCATGACCAATCCCGAGGCGAGCATCGGACGAAGCCGATTGGCAGTGCGGGCCTGAACCACCAGTGAGCGAAGCTCACACTCGCCTTGGATCATGGGTTGCCGCCCGACATTGTCTGTCGAGCACTTTCTTTCGCCGTCATTGATTCGTCTGAGTGGTGACTTGCGACCTGCATGCCGCGTATCAGCGAATCAATAAGCAGCGGGTGCCGGTTGAATCCGGCTGGCAGTACGGGCCAGAACCACCAGAGAGCAAGCTCCCACCCGCCTTGGCTGCAATGACATGAGCTTTGTGCTCATGTCCGACTTGTTACACCGCGAATTGCTTCACGAGTCCTTCAAGTTCGCCAGCCAACACATTCAGCTCGGTGCCAGCACTGCGAGCCAATCCGGCTCCTGTTGCGGTCTCGCGAGCGGCTTGATCGACGCGAACCATATTCTTCGTAATCTCGCGACACGCGACGGCTGACTCGCTGATGCCTCGCGACACCGATTGCACAGCCGAAGTTGTCTCGTGAACGGTGCGAGCAATTTCGTGCGTCGTCTTCTGTTGCTCGGTCACAGCCGCAGCAATCGTCGACGACACCGAGCTCACATTGTGAATCACGCTTTGGATATCACCGATAGCCTTCACAGCTTCACCAGTGGTCTCTTGAATGGCCTTCACGCGGCGAGCGATGTCATCAGTCGCCTCGGAAGTTTGCTTGGCCAACTCTTTGACTTCAGTGGCAACCACCGCGAAGCCCTTGCCTGCTTCGCCAGCACGAGCGGCTTCGATCGTCGCGTTCAGAGCGAGCAAGTTAGTTTGCTCGGCAATATCCTGAATCACTTCGATTACTTTGCCGATCTCGTTCGCCGCAGCTCCGAGCAGACTAATCTTCTCGTTGCTAACTTCGGTCAATCGAGCAGCTTCGCAAGCGACGCCCGCAGCACGCTCGGCGTTCTGTGCAACATCCGAGATGCTAGCCGTCATCTCCTCGATAGCTGCTGCCACCGATTCAACATTGGCTGTCATCTGATGAGTCGACGAACTAACGCTCGTCATGCTCGCACTCATCTCTTCTGCGGCAGCGGTCACTGCACTGGACTCATTCGTCGTCGTATCAGCCCCAGACGCGAGTTGTGTCGCGGTTGAAGAGATCTGAGTTGATGAACTTGCCAACACAGTCACGTTCGAGGTTAGCTTTCCAATCATGTCACGCAGGCTAGATCTCATTTCATTCATCGAATTGATGAGATCACCACATTCGCCCGTAGCTTTCACCTCGCAATTGGTCGTTAGGTTGCCAGAAGCAATCTGCTGAGCAAACTCTGCAGCCTTCACGACAGGACGTGTGACAGATCCAGCAAACGCGATCGCGATTCCTGCAACGACACTGCCTGCAGCGAAGAACAAGCCGATGGCCCAGTAGTTCAAGCTAGCTTGAGCTTCGTCACTGGCCTGATTCATGTCATCAACTTCGCTCATCACCTCTTTAGCGTCCATTTTCGCCAACAGGCACCATCGATGGCCGAGCACATCGACTGGCGCGTAAGACACAATGGCATCAACGCCGCGACAATCCTTCATTGGTCCGACCCCAGTCTCGCCACGTTCATGTACGGCTTCAGTAGCAAGAATCTTGATGCGAGCCTTGTCGGGATTGCGGAACGCATTCACGACAGTGCGATTCACTTTGTCCACATGAGAATCAGTTCGAGGTAGGTAGTCTGGACCAACCAGGATCGCGTCACCGGACTCTCCAAGACCTGATCGACTCGAAACAACTTTGCTGATCTAGTCGAGCGGTAATTGGAACGCGAGCACTCCAATCTTTTCTTTACCGTCAAAGATCGGGGCTGCGATAAAGCTGGCGGGTGCTTCGTATGACGGCATGTAAGGAGCAAAGTCGGCTAGTACTGCATTGCCGCTGGACAATGCGATGGCCTTCTTCCAAGCCTCTGACAAGCCGGTATTGGCAGTCGGTCCGTTGGTCAGACAGGTTGCGAAATCCAGTTCTTTGAAGCACGAATAGACAACGTGACCATCGTCGGCATCCATCAGAAAGATGTCATAGAGGCCGAAGCGATCGAGGTACTTCCTCAGAATGGGATGAGCCTCGCCGTGAGCCTTGTTGTAAGAATTCTCAACAGGCGAGCGATCCAATAGATGCTTCTGCCCAGGCGGATTCATATTCGCCCGAATGTAGTGGTACTGCAAAAGAGCACTCTCATCTGAGAGCTTAGCTAAGTAAGCCGAAGTATTTGGCGCCTTGCCATTGTTTTGCTTGGCGTATTCGGTAGCGAACTCGTTGTTGTAGTAGCTCGTCAATTGCTGCCGCGCTTCGTTCAGTTTGCCTTCCTTTTCGGCGGCTTCTTTCCATTCATGAAAGCCATGATCGAGATCCTTCAAGAGGTCGATCACCATCAAATCCTCAGACATACTGACGACCTGATTGCGAATGGTATTCACATAAGTTTCGACCTGAGCCTTACGAGAATCTCGCAGTGCTACCAAGTTTTGCTCGTTTGCTTTGGTCAGACCGGAAGCACCGTGCTCTGTTACCTTGGTCATTGCTTCGCGAGCCTTTGTATGACTCACGACCCCATATGTGCCGAGCGGGATCAAACCGCACGCCAGCAATAGGGCGACTAGTTTCGACTTCAATTTCATTGGAAGGACTCACTTCAAACAGGGGTTGGGATGAGATGCTCCGGTCCTCGGATCACCTGACAAGTAACAGGGAAATCAAAACATCGTCGGGCCAGGTCACTGAGCCTCGACTACCTCGCAGCAGTCGCCTCTTCGATCCATCTCACATTCAAAAGGCGAGAGAAACCCGCGAGCCAATTTCACACCGACGTCTTTTCACGCTTGAATCAGAAAGTCTTCAGCACAGTTCCTATGCCGCCGCTGAGGACTCTTCAGTGGTTGCTAAGACTCGCTCCGTATCCAGGATCAACAGCAAGTCGTGTTCGAGCTGATGCACGCCACGGAAGAAGCGACCAGAAACGCCCTTCAAATTGGCAGGTGCGTTATCAATTTGGTCAGACGAAATTTTCACGACATCGGCAATGCGATCGACGAGCAGTCCAATGCGTTCATCGCGATCGGTCACGATGATGTTGCGAGAATCGCGACCGATCTCACTGCTGGACAATCCGAAGATCACCCGCAGATCGAGCACCGTGACCACATCGCCTCTCAGATTCACCACTCCACGAACTTCCGCCGAAGCTTGAGGCACTCGTGTTAGTTGCAAGTTGCGATTGATCTCTTGCACTTGCTTGATGTCGATGCCGATGAGGCTGTTGCCGATGAAGAAGGTCGCGAGTTCTAGTTCGGATTCACCGACAGAAGTCGCACTTAAATGCTGGATCATGAGAGGGTCCCATTAGATGAGAACAAAAAGTCTTGTGTTGTCGGAGAGGCGTCTATTGTGCCACTTCAGAGAGATCAAACCGTGACTGCCAATGGTATGTACTCTGAGTTACACACTTGCCATCTGTTGCGAACTTGGATTGCCAGCCGTACTGAGCACGGCAGTCAGGGCGAGCACCAACTTGTCGCGATCGAGCTTGATCAGGTACTCGCTAACTCCAACCTGATTACCTCGTCGCACGTGCTCGTCGCTGGCGAGTGATGTCAGAGCCACGACCGGCAAGTGCTTGTGAGTTGCGCTGCCTCGAATTCGCTCGCATAACTCGAAGCCGTTCATGTTCGGCATCTCGATGTCTGTCACGACTCCTACAAACTGATGCTCGCCACGTTGCAGGATCGACCACGCAATCGCCCCGTCTTCGGCCGTCACTACTTCAGCACCCATCTGTTCGATGAACTGCTTGACTTTGTTGCGGAAGAACGCAGAGTCCTCCGCCAGCAACATTTTTGGGCTCATCGCAAAACCGTGGGGGTAACTGGTATCAGCCGACGAGTCTGACTTTGGTGGTGTGAAGTGTTTCGATTCTCAGGATGAAGTGATTGCGGTTGCGGTAGCCGTAAGCTCGGC
>OMIV01000167.1 GCA_900299185.1 Planctomycetaceae bacterium | reverse complement strand
CAGCGTGATGGCTACATCGTCATTCGCAACTTTCTCTCGATCACAGAGTTCCAACTTCTCACGGACAACCTCGCGCGTTTCGTGCGGGAAGTCGTCCCGACATTGACCGATCGCGATGCTTTCTACGACGACCGCACAAAGCCCGAGACGCTGAAGCAGCTCGCGAGAATGGAGCAAGACCCGTTCTTCGCCGAGTACCGCCAGCATCCGTTATGGACGAGCACAGCAGCGTCGTTGCTCGGTGAGCCCGTTCAAGTGCATGGAGTCGAGTGGTTCAACAAACCGCCCGCCACCAATCACGCGACGCCGCCGCATCAGGACAACTTCTACTTCTGCTTGCAGCCACCGCAGGTGCTCACCATGTGGCTGGCGCTGGATCCGATCGACGAAGAAAACGGCTGCTTGCGTTATGTCCCCGGCTCACATCAACGCGGCATTCGACCTCACAGCCGCACGCAGACGTTGGGCTTCTCGCAGGGTATTTCAGATTACACATCGGAGGACATCGCTCACGAGGTTGCAATCATTGCTCTACCCAATGACGTCCTCATTCATCTGGGCAACACGATTCATCGAGCCAACGCCAATCGCTCCCAAATGCGGCATCGTCGAAGTTTCGCGATGGTGTTTCAGGGAGCGAGTGCCACTCGTGACCAAGTCGCTTTCGAGAGGTATCTCGCTGCGGCGAAAGCGCAGCATCACGAACTGGGACTCAAGACTTAGCTCGTCCTCACTCGTTCTCAGATATTCGCTCCGGCAGTGACCAACTCCGACTTCTCATCCTGACCTTCAGAGGCTTTTCGATGACTCATCTAGACGACTCTACCATCTGTGCTCGAGGTGGGTGGTCCGACGACTTTGTGACTCGCCCCAGCAATCCGCCGATCTATCAGACGACGGCGTTCGACGTTGATGGCCTTGAGCAACTGGAAGACCTAAGCAGCGGCGCGCAGCACGGCTACATCTACACGCGAGACGGTAATCCCAATCACGCGGCCTTCGCGGCTGACGTTGCGGCGTTAGAGCGAGCCGACGCCGGAGCAGTCACGGCATCTGGAATGGCAGCGATCTCGTCCATTCTCTTGGGTTATTTGAAGACCGGCGACCATGTCGTAGCATCGCGAGTGCTTTATGGCCGCACCTATCAACTGCTGAATGACCTGCATCGAGCGTTCGGTATCGAGGTCACTTTTGCCGACGCCAATGACGTGGCCGATATGCGGCGCGCCCTGCGTCCTTCCACCAAGCTGTGCGTGATCGAAAGCATTTCCAACCCGCTGGTGGAAGTCGTTGATCTGCCGGGCATCGTCTCTGCGATGGGCGAGGTTCCGGTGGTCGTCGACAACACGTTTGCGACGCCGTGCTTGCTGCGTCCGATCGAACTCGGTGCCAGCATCGTCTTTCACAGCGCGTCGAAGTACCTCAATGGCCACGGTGACGTGATGCTGGGAGTCGTCGCTGGCAATCAGCAGGCTCTCACCAAAGTACGGCGCGTCGCGGCGTTGTATGGCTTCAACGCCAACCCGCTCGAATGCTGGTTGGCCTCTCGCGGCTTACGAACGTTGCCATTGCGAATGGAACGAGTCTCTGCCAACGCGCTGCGTTTGGCCGAGTTCCTCAACGAACACTCCGCCGTTTCGCGCGTCTTCTATCCGGGGCTGCCGACCCAAGCGTCTCACGAGTTAGCCAAGACACTACTCACGAAGGGATTCGGTGGCATGCTGTCCTTTGAACTGAAGAACGACAGCGGAGTCCGGCCTCTCTTCAAAGCTCTATCTCACACGCTGCCGTTCTCACCCACATTGGCCGACGCGCGCACGACGTTGTCTTACCCGGCCGGAACGTCACACAAATTCATGGCGGCTGAAGAGCGACGAGCTTACGGCATCAGCGATGGACTGATTCGAGTCTCAGTTGGACTCGAAGACCCCACCGATGTCATGCGTGAGTTCGATGCAGCACTTCGCGGAGCGTGATATCGAACCGAAGGCGACTCCAAGCACGAAGCGCAGCGTCGAATCTGTCTTCTCTGTGTCTCTGTGTTTTAAGCCGCTTTGTCACGCCTACTGTCGGTGGAAGATTTGAAACACAGAGAATTGCAACTTTGCAACACCAAGACCGGCACTCGGATCGTCTTGGAGAAAAGATCTTCAACTTGCGACAGCAGCAGTGATCACCATCTCGACTCGATAGCCCTTCGCGATGACGGCTTGCACGCACGCTCGCGAAGGAGCATGTCCCATCGGCACCCATTCGTCCCACAACGAGTTAAGAGTTCCGATGTCATTCAGGTCCGACAGATAGATCAGCACTTGGAGCAATCGAGTTCGATCGCTGCCGACTAACGACAGTCGCTGATCAATCTGATTAAGAATCTGCGTGACTTGCCCGGCAACGTCCTGCGAGGGGTCATCGGCAACCTCAACAAAATGAGCGACGCCGCCATACACAACCGCGTCGGACCAACGACGAGTCACACCATGCCGCACAATGTCTGTCATCTCATCCTCCGATAGACCTGCAAATGAAGCTCGCTCACGTGGCTGACTCTTCGCTGGTGCTATAACTCTTACTATTTTTAAACGGAGCACACAGAGCAGGTTTCCCCCTCGACTTCAGACGGCTCTATTCGCCTCGCAGCCATCCCACTGAGAAGCGAGCAAACGAAATCGTCTCGTAAGCGTCCTTTATCCCGCGTTCGTACAGACAACCCAGCGAACCATCCGGCAGCAGCGTGAGGCACGAGTACGCTGCCGGTCCCGCATGCAGTTCGCGGCTGGCGGCCCATGAGCGGCAATCATCATTGGAGAGTCGAATGGTCATCTTCTCGCGCTTCAAGCTGGCGGGATTCGAAAACACAAACTGAGCAGCACTGCCGGGGCCGCGAATCAAACTGGCCTGACACACGGGCTCGATCAGAGTTTGATCTTCTACCGGGCTCGTCCACGACTCTCCTTTGTCTGAGCTGTAAGAAATCAGACGGCGGTTGTTCGCGCGGTACGTTCGCATGTTGAGCAACAGCCGACCGTCCGAAAGTTCGACGACCTGGGACTCGTTGCAATTCGGTCCGGCAACTCCACCGAGCTTCCAAGTCGCTCCATGATCATCGCTGTAAATCGCATGCGATTGACGTACCTTCGTGACAGCCACCTTGTTGTCGCAAGGAATCACCAAGCGTCCGTCCTTCAATCGAATCCCCACGCCAGGGCCGGTCGCATACCAAGTCCAATCAGACTTCTTCGTCGTCGCCGTAATGTCGATCGGAGCAGACCAAGTCGCCCCTTCATCTTCGCTGTGAGTCACCCAACACGTGCGCGAGCCTTTGCTTTTCCCATCGATGATCGCGGACTCGGAGTCGCTCCCAAGATTATGAGTCAGCAGCAGCCAGATCTTGCCCGTGGATTGATCGACGACGGGACAAGGATTGCCACAGGTATTCTTGCCATCGTCCCACAGCACTTGTTGAGGCAGCCAAGTTTGCCCGCCGTCCACGCTGCGTTTCAGAACGAGATCGATGTCGCCTGCATCTCCTCGACCGCCTTTACGGCCTTCGCAAAAGGCAAGCACGGCGCCCTTCTTGGTCACGATGACCGCGGGAATTCGGTAGGTGTGATAGCCATCTTGCCCCGCCGTGAATACAGCTTGCTGAGTGGGCTCGGCAGCCATCGTCGGCACCACGCTACTCAACAAGACGAACCACAAACTCACGTTCAACAAACGCAGCATCAGCCACCTCTCTTTGGGGAACAACGAGTATTCGCAGCGAGCTTCAGCAGTCACATCGGTTCGCTTGATGAAGCTCAAAAATCAACAACAAGTCAGGCCGATGATCGTTCAACGCAGCGGCCCAATGCGACGCAGTTTGTTAGCATCACGATCGACATACACCAAGAACCGACCGCTGCTGACCGGCACGAATTGCTCGCACTTCACTCGCGTCGGATGTTCGAGCAGCAAGTTTGCAGTCTGAGCATGCCACACTCTTACCGACGACGAATTGTCACTTGAGATCAGCCGATCTCCCGCCGCTGAATACCACAACTCGCGCACGCTGCTTGTCTCGACATCGCTTTCAAAGGCCGACGAACTGGCATTCACTCGATGAATCCTCAGACGGTCCGAAGCAACCGCGAAGTCAGATTCATTGGGTGAAAACTGGATCGCTTTGACGTTTGCCCCATCGCAACGAATCGACCTTAACTGCATGCCAGACGGCCACTCATAAATGCGAACAGCCTGAGGCTCCAACTTGGCGAACAACTTGCCGCTCTTGGACCAGACGAGACTGCGACACTCTGCACGATTCCACGACTGGCGAGTCTGCTCAGTCGCGACGTCAATCAACGAGACAAACTCATTGCCGATGCTGGTCACCATCAGGTTGGCACTCACTGACGGTTTCGCATCAGCGGATAACGGCACCGTCCATTGTCCAAGAATGCGACCATCTTCCATCTGCCATGAAACCACCGTACCTCGGTCAGTCACCGCAACGTAGTTCTCGCCAGAAACCTCACCGGCCACCAATTGCTGATCGACGAACTTCGCCGGCAGCTCCAGACGACGTTCGAGCTTTTGAGTACTCGCATTCCATAGCTCGACTCTGTGATCTCGCTGCAAGCAGACCAAATCGCCCGTCGGCAATGCTCGCAATTGGACAATCGTCAGTGATGACGGCGTTGTCGCGGCGTTCCAGGGATTGTCGTAGAGGAATGATTCATACACCCCAGCGGTGCCATCACGGCTGCATGTCACCAAGCTTTGCCCATCTGCGGCAAAGCTCAATCCATCAACTTGATCGCGATGCACTTTCATCCGCGGCGGCAATTCCACAATGGGCTCAATCGACACATCAGGAGTCTGCCGCAGCCGAAACGACAACAGCGAACCTTCCGTCGTTCCCAACACAAACGCTTCATCGTTGGAATTTAGTGCGAGCGAATGAGGCTGCTTGGACGTCATTGACTTCGCGAGTATCGCTCCCGTTTCAACGTCCCACACAAACACCATCGAGTCACGTGAGACACTCACCATGCGACGCCCGTTTTGTGTCAGAGAAACTGCTGCCACTCGATCGGTATGACCAGCAAACGACCGCACCAACGATTTGGTAGCCACATTCCAAAGTTCAATCGGGCCGCTGCCTGCAATAACAATTGCCGACCTGAGTCATGGGTCGAGACGAACATGATCTCACCAACATGCGGCAACTCAGCGTGCTGAGCGCCAGTCTGAGCATCAATCAGTCGCAAGTTGCTGCGTTTTCCGGCGCAAGCCAACAACGTGTCGTTCTCGACAAACACAACGTGATGGCACTGGTCGACTTTGAATGCTTCAAACCGACCGGCGAGTTTGCCTTCTCGCCAATCCCATAGCTTTACCGTGCCATCGTCACCCACTGTGGCGAGCCTGTTTGAGTTCTTTGCGAAGGCCGCCCCGTTCACTTCAATCTGCTCGCACTTTGTTTCCCACAACATTTCGAAATTGGTCGCGGAGTACACTCTGACCTTGTCATCAGCTCCCCCCACTGCGAAGTACTTGCCAGAGGGATCCGTCGTCACAAAATGCTGCGATGCTTTTCCCGAAATCAGCGCATTGAATGCCGGTGCTTGCAATCGGCGAGACGCTAATTGCCACTCAATACCACTCAAGTGGAAGCGTTTTGCGAACTCGCTCTGCGACACTAACCGACGTTCCGCAGTCAGATACTGCTGAGCCGCTAAATCATGTCGCATTAGCATGAACTCATGCTCGTAAGCCTGCTTTCGTGTGGCCAATTCAAAAGCTGCGAACTTCGCCTGAGATTCCAGAGCCAACTGTGGCGCGTGTCGAATCTCATCTTGAGCGTGCTTCAAGTCCGCGCTTAGCCGACGCAAGTCATTCGAAGTACGCCACCAACCGACGCCTGCGACAATCGTCGTTGCGATCAAGAGCAACGGAGCAATCAAACCCACATGCTGCGATGCGAATTTCCGAAGCACTCGAGAACCCAATCGCGACAGCCGCCACTTGGGACTTCGTCGCTCGATGTAACGGCTTAGGTCTTCCACCAGCGCACTAGCCGAAGCACACCGCAAAGTTGGTCGATGTCGTAAGCATGAATCACAAATCTCACCGAGCAACCTGGGCACATGCGGGTTCTTCTCACACACCGCAGGCACGTCACCAAGTAACGATCGCAATAGACTCGATCGAATGCCGGCGGTGCCATTCGGGGGCTCGCCGACTAACAGAAAGTAGAACAACGCACCGAGCCCATACACATCGGTCGCCGTCGTTAAGTCGCGCGATCGTTGGCTGATTTGCTCGGGAGCCATGAACTCCGGTGTCCCCTTCAACGAACCGATTGAGGCCGAAAACGAGGCTTCACCAAACTCTGTAGCGATTCCAAAGTCGGACAGCTTGGGACAGAACGGCAAGCCGTCTGATGGCTGCGTGAAGTTCAAGAGCACATTCTCTGGTTTGATATCGCGATGCACGATGCCAAACGTCTGAGCGTGCTCAACAGCCTGAGCCATCCGCAACATGAGGAGTGCGATTTGGTCGTACTTCAATTCGCGAGGATGTTGGTTCAGCCACGTCGCCAGATTCACGCCATCGCAATATTCCATGGTCAAATAGCAGTGCTTCTCAACCACACCGCAATCCAAGACCTTGATGATGTGAGGATGGTCGAGCTTCTGAGCCAAACGCGACTCGCGTTCAAAGCGAGCCCGCGCTGGCGGATAATTCATTACCTTGGAGCGACCGACTTTCAGGGCGACAGCGCCGCTCGATTCGCGATCAACTGCCAAGAACACATATGACGATGTTCCGGTCCCCAGCAGCTTTACTAAGTTGAATCGCCCGAGTCGCGAATACGGCGGACCAGATTGCACGATCCATTCGATCGAGTCCTGCAAAGGCACTGGCTCTGTCTCGTCAAACTTGGGCACGTCGGCAGAGTTGTCGCGTTTCCGGCCTAATCCAATGCGAGCCAGCCCTTTCAGTCGATCGAGAAAGGACACACTCGGACTGACCTCGGGCAACTCTTTGCGCCGCTCATACGATAGTTGAAACTCTCTGAGAAACGCTCCATCAGCATTGGAGTCATTGATCTCTTTTCGCGACGTATTGGCCGAGGAATACCTGGCATTCGATGCATCATCAGGCGGCAAAGGTGTTTTAGAGTCTTCCATAACACGTTAAGTCCCCAAGCGATCGGCCAGCCCGAAACCGAGCCCACTGGAACGATTGGGGAACACTGAAGAGTTTCGTACTTCGCCCCGATTTCCCGTCCCAAGTCACATGACGGCAAGCCACGTTGCTGCGAGACTTTGACGACGTTATCCCCCGCACATCAACCGACTTTCACCGCGCAATCGGAAATCTCTTTGTGAGTGATCTCTTTCGTACTTCGCCAACGCTTCTCAAGAGACTTGCAGACCTCTCGGACCAAGAAGCGTGGACAACATTTATCGATCTCTATGCGCCGCTAATAGCGAAGTACGTCGGACGTCGCGAACGTAACGCATCCGAGGTCGAAGAGATTGTCCAGAAGGTATGCGTGCGAGTGCTCGCCGCAATTCCATCCTTCAACTACGACCCGAAAAAGGGCCACTTTCGCAGTTGGCTGGGGAAACTGACGATCCGACTCGCCGAAGAACATCGCCAACAAGCGGGACGTCGCAAGACCGTCGAACTCACTGACGACGTAATCAGTCCGTCGTCTGAACGTGACTGGGAAGACGAATTCAAGTCATACGTTTTCGAGCGGGCGATGCTGAACGTCAAAAGAGAGTTCTCGTCCGAAACTTGGATGGCATTCGAGAAACAGTGGGTTGAACACAGCAATCCCAAGGTCCTCGCCGAGCAGATGAATCGCTCGATTTCTTGGCTCTATCAAGCCAAGAGTAACGTCCTCGCCCGCCTGCGTTCCGAAGTCGAACGACTCTCTGACGATACCGAGCTGTTTGGACCACCCAAATAACTTAGAAACGGGTCCGACAATTCCGACCGAACTTGTGAAGCACGTTTCTAACGTACTTACTTCACTTGGTTTGAGGCACGCTGGAGACGTGCCCACCCCGCCCATGATTCCTCTGGTTCTGCCCGAAACATTTGGTCTGAAATTACTTCCCGATAAAGCTCAGTGGCACCGGAAAATCAGCCATCACTCGGAAGCTTCCAGTTTGAGAGTCGATTGACGTTTCGCACGATCCGGAAGTGCGTTCCGGAGAATGAGGAAGCTCAATCGGGAAGAAATTGCGGCTCAGTTCCATAGCGACTGAGCCAGGCTGACTTTTGATTGGCTGTTCATATCAAGCGATCCATCACATAGTCTCCTGCATCACTTCTCGCGTTTCGTCCAATCCGTGCAGGGGCCAAAACCGATGTCTGCCATCCCTGAAACGAAAGAATGTCCATTCTGCGGACAGTCCATCAAATCCATCGCCCGTAAATGCCGCCACTGTGGCGAGTATCTCGACGGCGGCCCCGGCGACTTTGCTGACGACAGCCAACCATCACACCGAGAACCGAGCGGCATCGAAAAGATGATGATCCCCGTCGGGCGCAGTCCTTGGTCGATTGTCGCAGGCTATTGCGGCCTCATTGCCCTATTCCCTCTGTGCGGAGCCCCGTTCGCCATCGGCGGCATAATCACGGGCATCCTCGCCCTAGGCGACATACGCAAGAACTCCAAACTCTCTGGAAGTGGCCGAGCCTGGACTGGCATCATCCTCGGAGTAATCGGCCTGATTTTCAGCGTACTAGTCCTCGTAAGCATGCTGGCTAAT
>OMIV01000166.1 GCA_900299185.1 Planctomycetaceae bacterium | reverse complement strand
TCGTGGGCTCGGAGATGTGTATAAGAGACAGGAATGATGTGCAGCAGAAAGTCGGTGGTGCTGAGACTGCTCGACGCCTTGGTGTAGGCGGCCACCGACGACACATCGGCTGATGAAGCCACCCAAACCTACACCTCGGATAACGCGACTGACGGCGAAGATGCGACTTCGACCGATGACTCCGAAGTTGTCACCGAAGAGTCGACCGACAACGGCGATGACGTCGCTCCGGTGAAGTTCATGTTCTTCACAACCATGGCGAGCAACGAAGGCGAGAGCGACGAGACTTCGGACACTGAAGTCACCGACGAATCGTCCGCTGACGACACGAGCAGCGATGACTCATCTTCAGACGAAGAGTCGACCGACGACTCAGTCGTGCCAATCAAGTTCAATCTCTTCTCGACATCAACTGCGGTCGACAGCGAAGAGACTTCCGATGATTCGTCCGTGGAGGATGGCGAAGACGACTCAGGATCAACTGACGACGGTTCGAGCGACGAGAAGTCGACGACCGACGAGAACTCGGACGAAGTGGTGACCAAAGACACCACCAGCACCGATGATGGCACAAAGGTCAATCCCAAGTACTACTTCCGAACGGCAAATTCGACGACAGAGGAAGACACTGGCGAGGACACAACAACGGACGCCACACCGGAACCGGTTTTGTATAAAGGCGAGGACACCGGCAGCGATGTTGTTACCGACCCGGCCGTCACTGACGATCCCCAGATCTACTACATGACTGGGGCTGTGAATGACCCCGTCGAAGGCGAGCCTGTAGCTCTCGATGACACCGTCAGTACCGACGAGAGTAACCCAGACGTCATCTTCTACAGCACCGCTGGCGGCGGCATTGAAGACACGGGCGACGAAGTCACCCCAACTTCAGCCGAAAACGTCAACCCAGAGATCCGTACTCTTTCCGGTGGAATTGAAGTTACAACGTTCGAGGGCGTTGTTGATCTGGGACTGCAGGAATTCACGTCCGCCGCTGAAACATTCCAATCTGATTTGCAGTCGCACATCAGCAACTTCACTCAATTGGTCGGCCTCATTAATGCTGGTTTGGCTCAGAACGCTCAAGACATTGCAGCATTCGCAGCCGCAGGTGATACAGCCGGAA
Source organism: Planctomycetaceae bacterium (assembly GCA_900299185.1). Taxonomy (GTDB): domain Bacteria; phylum Planctomycetota; class Planctomycetia; order Planctomycetales; family Planctomycetaceae; genus AM-0621. The sequence continues at coordinate 9,781 of OMIV01000166.1, read as the reverse complement.
TCCAAGCCGAGATTGCTCAGAACAACGCTTTGATTCAGCAACTGACTCAATTGATCTCGAACTACGTCAGTGGCATTACCGAATTGAGCCAGACCTACATCGGTCGCATTTCGTCGGCCAGCCAAGCGATCTCGCAAGCGGCTGCCAATCCCAATGACATCGGCAGTGCAGCAGCGACATTCACTCAATCTCGATTGGCGATTCGCCCAGTATTCACGAACGACCTCAGTGCCAAATTCACCGAGGTCCAAGACTTGATTGATAGCCAATCGGGTGGTGACGAAGGCGATCAAGGCTTTGCTCCCGGCGAGCTTGATCCAACCGGCGGTGATGTCTCGACCGGTTTGCGAATCCGCCCGGGTAACACCAGTGCCACCGCCAGCATCAGCGAGATCGGCATGTCGCTGAACCTCACGGGCAACCTCGACAACGTTGCCAAGCCGACAACCGGAGAGACGGTCACGGTGAATGTGAGCCTGACCAATACCGACGACACGCTCGGTGATGAACCGCTCTTCGTTGGATCCATCTCAGGCACAGTCGACCTGACAGGAACCGATGACGGTGCCGAAATCACTGGCGGCAAACTGACCATTGAAGGAGTGAATGGTGAAGAACCATTCTCGATCGATGTCAACGTCCCCGGTGAAGTCGACGACGCGGCATCCTTCGATGAAAGCGGTGTCCTATCGGGCCTCTCTGGTCAGTACACCTTACCTGCGACCGAGGGACTCTTGCCAAACGGCGGCACTCTGGTGGTTGATGTCGCCATCACACCAACTGCGACATAACAACCAACTCAATCATCTCCACTTCGCGAAGGACGGGCAGCAATGCCCGTCCTTTTTTTGTTTCCCACACTGGCACGGCAACTCAATGAATTGGATGGTTCCGCCGACAACTGGCGGAACGACTACGAGCCACTCTCCAATCGAGACCCGACTCTTCTCCGTGATCTCAGTGCCTCTGTGTTTCAAATTCCTGGTGTGAAACACAGAGGAGAATCCCAGCGAAGTAGGCGAGGTGGCGTGATGAAAATTAGGAAGGATCGCGAGAACCTGACTCGGTGCGTCCAATGAGTTAGCTTTCGCAGAACTCTCCACGTTCTGTCATAAATATTCCAGAATGCTCCGAGATTAGAAGGCAACTCGACATGAAGAACTACTTGCAGGCATTCGCGACTTGGTCTTGCTTGGCGGCTAGCTGCTCGCTGGTGATTGCTCAGGAAAAGAGCGTGAAGCCGGGGATCAATGATTCGTTCCGAGATCCTGACCCCAAGGTGTTTGAAGGCCGGTTCGAAGTCGAAAGCCGAGAAGTGTTCGCTCGCCGTCAAGAAATTGTCGCCGCATGTGAACTCAAGCCCGGACAGGTCGTGGCTGACATTGGAGCGGGAACGGGACTCTTCACGCGGATGTTTGCAGCTAAGGTTGGCGCGGAAGGTCGAGTCGTCGCTGTCGATATCTCACAGAAGTTCCTCGACCACGTGCAGAAGACGTCTCGTGAAGCCGGCTACAAGAACGTCGAAGCCGTTCGCTGCACGGACACGTCGACAGAGCTGCCGCCAGAGTCAGTGGATGTCGCCTTCATTTGCGACACCTATCACCACTTCGAATTCCCGACCAAGACGATGACGTCGTTGCAGCGAGCACTGAAGCCAGGCGGACGATTGTTTGTGATCGACTTCCGCCGCGAGCCCGGTAAGAGCACGGAGTGGGTCATGAATCACGTCCGCGCGGGCCAAGATGTTGTCGAAAACGAAATCATCCAAGCGGGGTTTGAGAAAGCCCGACAACGCGATGCCGGGCTGAAAGACAACTACTTCGTCGAGTTCATCAAGGCATCAAAGCAGTAACGCCTCGCTGCGAAAAATCGCCGCCAATGCGAATTGTTCAACGAAAACGGCGACTCAGTGGCGATGAGGTCGCCGTTAAAGGGCGGCTGTTGCCCCGATCTCTGAGACCGACGCGAAGAGTTGCCAAATCACCGTCAATGTCCCGGCAGTGAAGCAGTAGTACGCGAACCAATGCAGGCGACCTCGCGCGATCAACATCACAAGCCACCTTAAGACCAGCCAGCCCACCAAAAATGAAGTCACGCCACCCACCAGCAATGGCATCGGTGCGCTGACTTTGACATCGCCCGTCAGCACGTCTTTCAGTTCGAGCAATGCCGCTCCACCAATAACGGGTATCGCCATCAGAAACGAAAATGCTCCCGCCGAGCCGCGCTGCAACCCGGTCAACAATCCACCGGTGATGGTACTTCCTGATCTCGATATTCCGGGCATCAGCGCCACCGCCTGAAAGACGCCAATCCAAAAAGCCTTCAAGGGAGACAAGTCCTCATAAGCGATTTCGTTCCGCTCCAATCGCTGACCTACGAGCAACATGGTCGCAGTCACGAACCAGCAGACTCCAACGATTAGCGGAGTGCTAAAGGCTTGCTCGAATTTGTCCTTGAAGAGGATTCCCAAAACACCCGCAGGTACCGACGCCAAAATGATGTTGAGGCAGACGCGAGGTTGGAGTCGTAACTTCCAAATAGCTTCGCGATAGACGATCAAGATTGAGAACAACGTGCCGACATGCACAACAACGTTGAAGAGCATGTCCTGGCCCGCTTCCTTCACGGGATTACGTCCGGTGAATGCGTCGTAGAGGTGATCCACAATCACCAAATGCCCCGAAGAGCTGATCGGCAAGAACTCACCAATGCCCTGCACGATGCCGAGAATGATCGCCTTGAGGATGTCCATTCCGAGTAGGTCCGTCCTGGATGTGAGAGAAGAAACTGAGCCGTGACAGCGACTGCAATCCCCCCGAACACTCGGGTAGGCAATTTCAAATTGCCTCGGTGATTTGCGAGTCATTGAGCCTTCGAACTCCCTGCAAACATCACGGAAAACAGGGGCTTTGGCGAAAGGCGGCGGAGCTTAGTCAGGCATCGACAGTGGGTCGAGACGCCTTCGACTCGAACGATTTTGACGAACTTTCCTGTCGTAAGGATCGCCCAGATGACGATGACTTACCTGGAATATGAGCGATGCTCATAGGGATGAATCACGAAACGAGACTGGGATCGGGAAGGAGTCTGCAATGCTGCGTCGATTGGTAGTGGCAGCGGTAATGCTCGGAACTGCAATGTCGGTTTCGAACTCGGCGGAAGCGGCGGGCAATGGTCAGCCAACCGACTGGAACCGCTTCATGCATTACCCCTACGTGTATTACCCACAAAACTTTCAGCCACAGCGCGGAAGCTACGACCACATGTATTACCGGTATGGCCCAGAGCAACGCATCCCGGTCTACAACAAGAACTGGTACAACCCGTATCCAAGCCCAACTCCATATCACAAGGGCCATCACTTCATCCTCGACGTGTTCTAAGTCGCGATGAATCGGTGATGCGGATCACGCACTCGAAGCCAGACGTTGAAACTCTCATGAGTTTCGGCGTCTGGCTTCCGTCGTTTGTACCGAGCATGCGGCAGGCTCATGCCGCTAATACAGCTCGTCAGGACGTTCGATGCCGTAGTTCGCGAGCTTCCGATCGAGCGTTGATCGCTCGATGTCGAGCAAACGGGCGGCTTCGCGTTTCACCCATTTGGTGAAGTGCATCATCGCGCGAATGTGGCGTTTCTCCATCTCTTCGATCGAGACTGGATCAAACTCTTGAGCGACTTTCTCGCCATGATCATCAAGGCGACTGAAGCGCAAATGCTCGACGCCGATCACTGACTCAGACGCCAACGCGAAAGCACGTTCGACGACATTTCGGAGTTCGCGAACATTGCCCGGCCATTCATACGCCTGCATCTCGACTAGAGCTTCAGACGAAAACGTCTTTGGCGGACGACCGAGTCTCGCGCCCGCTAAGTGTAAGAAATGGGACACTAAGTCAGGGACATCTTCTCTGCGCTGCCGCAGCGGAGGAACGTCGGCCTGCAGAACATTCAGCCGGAAGAAGAGATCCTTGCGGAAGTCTCCTTCTCGAACCGCGGTTGATAAGTCCCGATTCGTCGCGGCGACAACTCTCACATCCACTTTGACCGCAGTGGTGCCACCAACTCGTTCGAACGGCTGCCCTTCCAAAACTCGCAAGAACTTGGCCTGCATCTGCTGGCTCATTTCGCCGATCTCGTCGAGAAACAGTGTACCGCCCGTCGCTTGCTCGAACTTTCCAATGCGTCTTTCAGTAGCGCCCGTGAATGAGCCTTTCTCGTGCCCGAACAGTTCGCTTTCCAACAAACTCTCGCTGAGTGCAGCGCAGTTCACACAAACGAACGGCCCCGATTGTCGGCTGCTGTTGAAGTGAATGGCTCGAGCGACCAACTCTTTACCTACTCCACTCTCACCGCAAATCAAAACGGTGGCGTCAGAGTCCGCATAGCGAGCGATCTCACTGCGAAGTTGCTGCATCACTTTGCTATCGCCGATCAACTCACTTTCAAACCGCAGCATCGATCGGAGCGATTGATTGGTGGAGCGAGCAAGCTTTAGATCCTGCGACATCGCGTCTTGAGACAGCAGCCGCTTCAAAGTCATCACGAATTGCTCAGCGACAGCCAGTGAGAACTCAAGCGCGTCGTTATCAAGATTGTTCTGAGCTTGCAGCGAGTAGATATGGATCAATCCATAGGTCGTCTCTGCATCGCGAATTGGGACACAGATCACGTTGCGGGCATTCATAGCCTCAAGCGTTTTCAACGCTCCGGACTCGTTCTGGTTACCCAGATCAATCGCCAAGAGGGCATCACGATCCTTGAGAGCCATTGAAGATAGGCTGTCCGACACACGACAGAACGCGCTGTTCTCAGGAGCTCGGAACGAAACGATTCGCAAATCATGCACGCGATCTCGTCGTTTGGCCTTGGCGTCAAACAAGAGCACCGCAGTGAGGTCACCTTTCAGGATCTCTCGCAGCCCCTCCACGGCAACCTCAGCCAGCGTCTTCACGCTGTCAGCAATTACTAACTGAGAACTCAGCCGATACAGGCTCGAAAGACTGTATCTCAAGCGGCTGACAGCTTGCGGATCGACGTGGTAAGCCGACCGACTTAAACGATGCAAAACTTCGGTCGTACTCTCGAAGTCAAAGGCATTGGTCTCGACCTCACCTGCATCAGCGAGTTCGCCATTCTGCACTTCGAGTGGTTGACTGATCTCGTAAGTGAAGAGCAACTCGCAATTACCGACCCGGATAATGTCTCCCTCTCGAAGATGAGTCGGATGCGTGATGCGGATGCCATTCAGCTCTGTGCCGTTGCTACTTTCGAGATCCCGAAGCAGCCAGACCGATCCTTCGAAACTGACTTCGCAATGGCGGCGGCTACATCGAGTGTCGTCGACGAAAATCCGGTTGATTTCAGAGCGGCCAAGTGTCGCTGTCTGACCCGGAATCAGCTGATGCACTTCTTGCCAACGGCCATTAACACGTCGGACGAGATATGCAGATGACGTTGGCGATGATTGTTGACTTGTCATTGGCCGTCACAGAAAGGAGCCCAGGCAATTCACTGGCGGCGAGTGGTTAGATCGCAAATCGAGGTCGGTTGTGGCCCAGAAGACGGGGAGCCAATTACCCATTCCTCATGCTGTTGAACGCGCAGGCATAGCGTGGAGAGGACTCAATTCTTTGTGATCGCCATCTCAATTGCGAGGGGCGTGAAAGCCTCAATTCCGCGAATTCAGCGACAATTAGCGCCCACTTGGGACGCAGCTATTTCAATGACGTTGGAATCTATCTTGCCGCATGGTCGAGCCACTCAAACGGCACTCACTTCGAACCATACTAAAAGCAGCCGGAGGAGAATCGATACGTACTTCATGCAAGACATCGAACTCTGCGACACTGACTTCCAACCAGTGCTTACAGCAAAAAGCCTCGGACTGATTCGCCTAACAGGCTATCGGTCCGAGGTTTCGGTCTCTCAGTTCAACAATGAGCGAATTAAAGATTGCGTTGAGAATGAATCAGAAAGAGAAGAGTCCACAATTCGCATTGAGCACTCTCAGCGAGTAACTCGGTTACGACTTGTTGCGTTCCGCTGAATGAAGAAAAGGTCGGGCGACAACACCGCAGATAAGTCAAAGCCGCCCGCGCCGAATAGACGCTCCGACGGGCCAGTCAGAGCAATCAAATTCGGGCGGGCGAACATGTTGCGTCACTCAAGCACGAGATCGTCTTGTGGGATTGACTCAAACTGCTTTCGCGAACGCGGTTGACGATGGACCCGTCAATAGCAAGTCTCCAATAGAAATCCTAGTGCCACTCGATAGTCCGCCCACCAAAAATTCGAGTTCCTCGGGAAACTCGCATGGCATAGCGAGATGATTCGCTGTCGATCGATGACAGTTGTCGCAGAATTGCACTCATCAAGTTGAAAGATCGAACTCAATGCAGGCCGTGTTACACCCAACCCAGCAAGCTGACCGACGAGTGCCAATCAAGATCTGTTGGATCGCATTCATGCTCGCGCAACTACTTGGTTTTTGCGCCGCAATCAGAGCCGAAGTTCCACCGCCACTCGCAGTTGTCGAACCAGTCAAGGTCGGACTAGACACAGCCAATCTTGGCGAGATCGAAACAGCGGTCGCAGTCGCCATCGAAGAACGAAAGTGTCCGGGATGCGTTGTGGCTATTGGTCGCGGGTCACAACTCGGCTATCTGCGAGCGTTCGGAAATCGCAGCGTCGAACCTTCTCCGACTCCGATGACTACCGACACGGTTTTCGATCTGGCCTCGCTGACCAAACCCATTGCCACGGCTACGAGCGTCATGAAATTGATCGAAGCCGGAAAGCTCAAGCTCAGTGATCCTGTCAGTTCGCATCTGCCCGAGTTCAAGACCGAAGGCAAAGACGCGATCACGGTCGAGCATCTCCTGATTCATCAAGGCGGACTCATCGCTGATAACTCAATCGCGGACTATCAGCTTGGCCCTGAGGTCGCCTGGCAACGGCTGGCCGGTCTCAAACTCACCGCGCCCGTGGGAACCAAGTTCATCTACAGCGATGTCGGCTTCATGGTGCTGGGAGAGTTAGTTCGTCGTCTCGCCGGAAAACCGGTCGACGAGTTTTCAAAGCAAGAGATCTTCACATCGCTGGGTATGCAGGAAACTGGCTATCGCCCGAATGCCGATTTGCGACTCAGAGCTGCTCCAACCGAGCAACGGAACAACGAGTGGATCCAAGGCGAAGTGCATGATCCTCGAGCCAATCTTCTAGGCGGCGTTGCTGGCCATGCGGGGCTCTTCTCAACCGCAGCAGATGTCGCTCGGTACGCGGCGATGATGGCGAATTCCGGTGAGTACGCAGGAGTTCGTGTCCTGAAAGAAGAAACGTGGCGCGACATGACCACGGCGCGCAGCGTCTCTTCTGGAAAGCGAGGTCTCGGCTGGGACATGAAAACGGGGTACTCGACGAACCGAGGTACCTCGATGTCCGAGCGAGCCTTTGGTCACGGCGGCTTTACCGGCACCGCTCTATGGATCGATCCCGAAACTCGGTTGTTTGTGATCTTCCTGAGCAACCGCGTTCATCCCAACGGCAAGGGCGCGGTCAATCCGCTCGCTGGTCACATCGGAACGATTGCAGCCGACTCAATCATCGCCAGTCAGAATTAATACAGGACAGGCACAATCTACAACAAAGAGGCAAGGCAATGGCTCGCAAGATTTTGGTTACGAATGATGATGGCATCGATGCACCCGGCATCGCGGCCTTGGCAAAGGTCGCCGAGGCATTTGGTGAGGTCACAGTTGTCGCGCCCGATCGAGCACACTCTGGTTGCGGACACCGAGTGACGACGGATGAGCCGATTCACTTCAACGAGATTGCGCCGCGGCGATGGTCGATCAATGGAACTCCCGCCGACTGCGCCCGGATTGGTTTGTGGCGACTGGTTCAAGATGCTGATTGGGTCTTTTCAGGCATCAATAGCGGTGGCAACTTAGGAGTAGACGTCTTCATGTCGGGCACAGTTGCCGCTGTCCGAGAGGCGGCATTGCAGGGCAAACCTGGCATAGCCGTGTCTCACTATCGCAAGTCTGGAGGACAATTCGATTGGGACCGAACCACGCGATTGGCACGTCGTGCCATTGAGCAACTCATTGATCATTCGCTGGCCAACGGCGAGTTCTGGAACGTCAATCTGCCTGACCTTACCGGGCAAGACGATCACGTTCCGCAGTTCATCCCCTGTCCGCTCAACCCACTGCATCTGCCAATTCATTTCGAACCAGAGAATGGTGGGTTGCGATATCGCGGTATCTATCACGATCGACCTCGCACCTCCGGAGACGATGTCGATGTGTGCTTTCAGGGCCACATCGCCATGACTCGTATGAGTGTCTGGCGACCGTAAAGAGGTTGAGACTAATAACACTCGAGCCACACCCGCATGATCGACTCAATTACCGCAGCGGTCACGTGCGCCGCATGCGCATCGACATGCGGTTTGAAATGGAGTGTTGCCAGTTATCCCGACTCGTCCCGGCCAACCCGAGGAAGGATTAACTTCCGATCGAAGTTGTGAAGGCATGTTTGCAGTAAGCCTTTGCTCGGACGTCATCAGGTTTGAAGTCGAGTCGAAGGCAGGCATCCTCACGCGAGTCGCGGCATGCAATTCCAAAGCAGCCACATTCGCATCACGGGCGAATCTCGATCGGTGCCCGTGATTGCAACTTCTGCCACCTTGTTGGAATTGGCGCAGACTTTTGCCTGTTGCTTATGCCCCTTCGTGCTCGCCAAGAACGAAGACGGCGCACTCATCGGAGTCGTCTCTCTTACGGACTTTCAGAATGCCATCCGCAGCGGCGTTGAAGATTCAGCAACGGGTTGGCACTCGCGCTTGGTGAGTTCAATTCTTTCTGTCGTTCTCAACGAACCGTCTCGAGGTCAGCCCGTTTCACAGAACACTCATCAAGATCTCGAATGCGTCTCTGTCACGGAGTCCGGGCAACTCGTCGCAGTTCTAACCAACGACGATGTGCTTTTTAGTTGGAATCGTTTGGAGCCAACGCTTGCGCGAGTTGCAGTCGACGAGCTGACTTCGCTTCCCAATCGAGCTCACTTTGAAAGACGACTGGCCGAGGAGTGGGAGCGAGCGGCGCGACAGAAGCTATCGGTTGGTGTCATCATCATCGACATCGACCATTTCAAGCAGATCAACGACCAGTACGGACACCTTCAAGGCGACTTGGTACTGAGAGCCGTTGCTCAGTGTTGTCAGCGTCAACTGCGTTCGTATGACGTTGTCGCGAGGTTCGCCGGTGATGAATTTATTGCTGTGACCAGTGGTTGTTCGGGGCATGACTTTGAAACTCCAATTCAGCGATTACATCAAGCCGTCAGAGATCTGCGTCTGACCGTTAAGGACGACGAGATCGCCCCATCACTTTCGATCGGAGCGGCACTCGTTTCGAACGGCCACGACCGATTAGAGCCAACTCAACTCATCGAGGCGGCCGACCAGTGCCTCTATATCGCTAAACGTCGCGGACGCGATCGGGCATTCCGCACCGAGCTTGCTGCGAATGGATCAATCTCGCGTCCCATCGAAGTTGGTAGCGTGACCGCCATTGAGCCGGACTACCAACCGCAGTTCATCAGCGACTGACGACTCGTGCTCGTCATCGACGTCACTCGGACGAAGTATCGAAGTCCCACTGACCCGCGCCAGATGACAACTCGAGATGGGCAAAATTCTGCTCGAAGTCGGTCCGACTTCGACATTCTCTATTCGCACCTGCTTGTTGATCGCGAGCGACTTGCAAATAATCC
>OMIV01000165.1 GCA_900299185.1 Planctomycetaceae bacterium | reverse complement strand
ATAAAACGCTTGAGCGGACATTCTGGGACTCCGTTGAAGTTGCGACTTGAGAACTCACAACCCCAGCTGAACCAGTCTGTCCGCTCTTTACCAGTTACCCCCACGGTTTTGCGATGAGCCTAAAACTCAACGGCTCTCGGTCATTCGTAGCATCGCCTCTGGACCTTGAAGACGCGCGCGTCGATAGTAGAACTTTGTCGTTTTACCATGAGGGGCAACTAAGGTTTTACATTGGTTTGCTGGGCGGTTTTATCGGCGCTGAATTGTTCTGGGTTCCGTTTGTTTTCTAAATCTCGAGATGCTGCTGTTTTGCAGTTATTCGCTGTTGAACGAGTCGGATGTGGTTGGGTAGTACGGTTGCCGCGTGTCAGAGAAGTGATTGCGTCCTTTCTGGGGAAACGTTCCTGGGACTTATTCAGTTAGAATTGGCGCTTGAGTGTCCGGCTCCAAGCGCACTGCGGTTAGTTGGCATTCGGAGTCCGCAGGCCATTGCGTTCTATCAGTAAGTATTGTTAGGCGCCAGAGCAGGTACATGCACGTAGAATTGACCTCCGTTTCAGCTCGATTGATAATGATGTGGGACGACGGACCTTTCGGGACTGACAATTTGGGAGCGAGACTTTGGTTGTCTCCTCAAGTGGCGCATCTGTAACCACATACTGCCGAGTGCGCTGCCCCATATGTCTCTGGTTTCTGCTCAGGGCGATTCGTCTCTGATACCGTAAGTCAATTCCGAAGCTGAGCCGCCTAACTCTGCCCGGCTCGCTGTTATTCTTTGAGCATTGCCGCCAACACCGAAATCTGAGCCTGCAATTCCGTAACATTCGCGTGCCAGCGGAAGCATCCTGGATACGTCGATTGCAGCAATAGATCTTCCATGATCAACGCACTCTAATCGCTCACACTAGCGGGCGCCTGAGCAGAAACGTGGTAATCAATTATGGCAAGAACGACAGTATCCAGCTCAATTGCTGGTGACTCGACTTAGCCACGTCATTCCAGTCAGTGACAAGAGCGACAACGCATGGCACATCCGTTTTCGCCGACGAATCGTTGATTTCTCTGCTTTTCGCGAACCATCCGAATCTTTTAACCAATTCACCAACCCATGAATTGGAGAAGTCATTGGATCTCTGCTCGAAACCAAACTGCAGCATCCGAAGCACCACTCTGTGGGACGTCGTTGAGTGAGTGGAGTGACTTCAAAGTTTTGACCACTTCTGCTAGTGTGTTTTTGTTATTGTTCAATTTTGGCGCGATTGCCGTAATCGACCGTCGCATCGACAATCCGGGATTGCTGCGGGCAGAAATGATTAAATGTTCTATTGCCAATAATGCCAAGGAATGATGCGTCAATTGACAATTCACTATCCAAAACGTTCAGGACAAATCCAAGCGAGTCTTATCGAAAACCAAGTTTTGAAGACGCTTTAGATGCTGAATTCGATTATTGTGCTGGACGTGACTTTGGTAGTTCAATCGCCGAGTCATCTGGGCGATAGATCCATATCGGGGACGCTGTTGCTCGAATTTCAGTTTCAAATTGGTCAAAGCGGTCACCCGGACGCCAATATTTTTGCATGATGGTTTTTCGCCAGACCGTTGTGGATGGGTCTGCGTCTTCGGCGGAAGCTGTATAGAACCATTGAAGCTGGTCTGCTCCCGGCTTTACGGGGCGGTTTGAGTCGAAGAGATTCTCAAAATCTGCCGCCGCACGCCATTCGCTGTCAAACTTTCCGTTCCAGAGTTCGTGGTTGATTCGAAGTTTCCCAGTACGTGCCAGTACTTCCAGTTCGTCGTACCGCACGGGCCCCTTCACTAACTTATATCCGTTTGAAAAGCCGCTCATGTAGACTGTGAAATAGTCTGCGTCTGGGTCTACGTTGCGAAATATGGCGACTCCGTCGTAGCCCTTGGAGTTGTTGTCTCCATCGGCCACAGCCTCTGGGACTGGTTTTGAAGCTTGCACGGAATTAAGCAGCGAAAGCTTTTCTCTCTTTTCGATAGCAGCTTGCGCCTCTGGGGCCACGATGTCCTTGTAAACCTTGTTGCGTCCGTTGTCGTTCGTTACCAGGGTCAGGGCAGGCGCGAAAAGCTCTGGACCTGGCGGATTATCAAACTTGTTAATGGGTCTTGAATCCGTCTGGTCTTTTCGACGGGGGAGCTCGCGATTAACGGCTCGGTAGACGAGATAGTGGTAAGGCGTTAGTTCCTTCTTTCCTGTCTTAGGGTTGGCGGTAGGAACAACGATCATTCGAAGGGATTTGAACTGCACCTCGAAGATCCAAAGGTTGGCTTGATTGTTGAGTTCCTCGCCGGTAGACCGGGCCGGAAGTGTAATGTCGAATCCACCCCGACTTGGCTTTGCGTCCTGAGCCGTAAGCATCGTCGTGCTCGTCAAACTCGCCAAAACCGCTAGCAACCAATGATTCCAACGCATGAGGGATCTCCAGAAATCGACCATCTTTCTCGGGTTGGATCGACTATAGGACTGATAAAACTCGAAGGTCAACGAGCCACTTTACGGAGCTCAATAAAGGTTGTAAGGAGGGACGCGAGTGTCTGGATTGACCGGAATTATCGCCAGCTTGAGTCTGACCGTCATAGGCAAATGGATCGGCAAGATGGGTCTCTTGGGGGCAGACAGATTCGAAGACGACTTGGTGAGTCCGCTCCTATTTGCCTTGGGATTTGAGACAACGCCTAATTGTCTCGGACTCGTACTCGCGGGAAGTTGTGAGTTGGGACGGCAATCGCTGCCCTTTCCCTCGTTTTGCATGCCTTGTCGATGACTGTCACGCAAGGTTGTCATGGGGCACTGCTTCTCTAGACTCTCAGCCGTTTCTAGTCTGCGAACAGGACTCGTTTGAGGATGAAATGGCGAAAGACTTTTTGAAGGGAGCGCGAGATCATTACGACGTCGTAGTGATTGGAAGCGGCTTGGCGGGGCTTACGTCCGCAAACATCCTGGCTCGTGCAGGCCGCTCAGTGCTGCTGCTTGAACACCATTATCAGCTTGGGGGCATGGCTACTTGGTTCAAGCGAGCAGGAGGCCACATCTTTGATATTTCGTTGCACGGTTTTCCCGTCGGAATGATCAAGTCTTGTCGCAAGTATTGGACTTCGGAGATTGCTGATTCAATTGTGCAACTCAAGGGGATCAGGTTCGAAAATCCACAGTTCTCCCTTAAGACGACTTTCGATCGTGAAGATTTCACTCGAATTATTACGTCTCAATTTGGTGTGCCACAGGAGACTGTTTCGAAGTTCTTCGACGCTGCTCGCAGCATGAATTTCTATGACGATCAGGGAAAGACGACGCGGCAGTTATTCGAGCAGTTCTTTCCTGGTCGAGATGATGTCGTTCGGCTTTTGATGGAGCCCATTACTTACGCCAACGGTTCAACGCTTGAAGATCCTGCCATTACCTACGGCATTGTGTTCTCCAACTTTATGAGCAAGGGCGTATTCACCTTCGAGGGGGGGACTGACACACTTGTTACTCAGATGAAGGCTGAGATGGAGCGAAACGGTGTCGACATTCGAATTCGCTCGGCGGTTGAGAAAATTGAGATCAGCTCGGATCGCAGAGTAACAGGCGTCGTAGTCAACGGTAGGCGAATCGGCTGTAGTGCGATCATGTCGAATGCCAACCTCAAGCAAACGATTTTTGAGCTTGCAGGCCAGGAGAACTTCGATCCGAGTTTTGTCGAAGAAGCCAATTCCGTCCGGCTGAATACCAGTAGCTGCCAAGTCTATATCGCACTTAAGCCCGGTGAGAGTTTCGACAATTGTGGCGACTTGCTTTTCCACTCAGAGCACCGTGGATTCGATGTTGAAGCTCTCTTGAGCAAGCAAGTTAGCAGTCGGACATTTTCGTTTTATTACCCTTATACTCGTCCGGGCCATGAACGCTATGTGGTCGTGTCGTCAACGAATGCTCGTTTCGAGGACTGGGCCAATTTGCCAGAAGATCAATATCAAGCCGAGAAGCAGGCTCTCGTCGAAGGCACGCTTGATTGTCTTCAAAAGTACGTGCCCAATATTCGGCAACAGGTAGACCATTGCGAAGCCTCTACGCCGCGAACTTTTCAGCACTACACTAAGCACTGGCGAGGAGCCTCGTTCGGTACGAAGTTTGAGGGTTTAGCGGTCAGCAAGAAGCTGCCGGAACAAGTCCGTGGACTATATCACGCTGGCTCTGTCGGTATCATTATGTCGGGATGGCTGGGGGCGGTGAATTACGGAGTTATCGTATCTAATGATGTCGATAAGTATTTGACGGCTCCTTTTGCTGCAAATTGAAATGTCTTTACGCGTTTCTCCAAAGTGATAAGCAGGCTTCGAATCGAACTCCAGTTCTTGCACGGCGACTCGTACGGCTCCATCGATGTTTCGTGGTTCGAAACGTTTTTAATAATGCGCTAATCACAATAGAAGCGATGTTGTCGCTCTATTGGTGGTACGTTCTTGATTGCTTGCAACTCAGCGTCCTGCAATCTCGTTTTCGCCCGACCCTCTTCTGTGAGGATTCGTTTCATGAGAGTCGTTGCTGCGATCGTTAGTCTTGTTTTTTGCGTGCAATCGACGACGGCGTCGGTTGCAGAAGACGAGGATTGTACCGTGTTTCGTGGAGCTACTATTTATTCGGCAAATGGTCCGGCAATTGAGAATGGAGCACTGCTAATATGTGGCGGTAAGATTATCGGTGTCGGAAAAATCGATGAAATCAGCGTTCCCGATGGTGCCACTGTGCGAAACGTTGGCGGAAGGGTCATCATTCCAGGGCTCGTTGATAGCCATTCACACCTCGGAGTCTATTCTCGTCCGAGTATTTCTTCCAACAGTGATGGGAATGAAATGTCGGGGCCAATCCAAGGTTCCGTACGTGCGATCGATTCGGTTAACCCGCTTGACCCGGGCATCAAAATGGCTCAGGCCGGTGGCGTGACGACGGCGAATGTCATGCCCGGAAGTGGCAATGTTATCGGCGGTCAGACAGTTTATGTGAAGCTGCGAGGGGACTCGATTGAAGAAATGCAGATTCAAGCAGATGGGGTAGTTGGTGGGCTGAAGATGGCTAATGGCGAGAACCCGAAGAAAGCGTATGGCGGTAAGAATCAGGCCCCGATGACTCGAATGAAGGTGGCCTCATTGCAGCGCAATGAATTTATAAAAGCTCGCGAATATATGCGAAAATGGCAGCGATATCGAGAGACGCTGGCCAAAGACGACAGTGCTGCTCCTCCAGATTTGGATCTCGCTTTGCAACCACTTGTCGAGGTGCTCGAGGGGAAACGGACAGTTCATTTTCACTCGCATCGTTCCGATGATATTTTAACGGTACTTAGGCATAAGGAAGAATTCGGATTCGATCTCGTCCTTCAACACGGGACAGAGAGTTATAAGATTTTGCCGCAAATCGCGGCGGCGAAGGTTCCCGTGTCGATGACATTTGTGGACAGCCCGGGTGGAAAATCTGAGGTGATGGAATTCATCGAGGCATGTGGTGCAGAGCTGGCCGCCGCTGGAGTTCCGGTGCATGTCAACACGGACGATCCGGTAACGGAAAGTCGGTTCCTCTTGAGGACTGCTGCCACTCCTGTTCGCGGCGGACTGGATACTGCGACAGCTCTCAAATCTGTGACTCTGTTTCCAGCTCAGGCGTTGAGGCTCGCTCATCGTGTTGGGTCACTTGAACCGGGGAAGGATGCGGACTTCGTCGTTTTGAGCGGTGGGCCTTTCAGCGTTTACACCCGTGTCCTAGAGACGTGGATTGATGGAAAGTCCGTTTTTGATCTAAGTAATGAAAAGCAGCGCCTTTATCAGACCGGTGGATTTGCGCTGTCTGATACTCAGAACGTGCCAACGCAACCGCAATTGGTTGCTCCTCGTTCGTCGGTATCTGCCCCTGCTGTGCCCATAGGAAAGAAAACAGCAATTGCGAACGATCGGGAGTTCGTCGTGTTGGCACGGCGGCTTCATACCGTAACGAACGGCACAATCGAAAATGGCGCGGTCCATGTTCGCGACGGCAGAATTCTATTTGCTGGCTCTAACTCCGATTCTCGTCTGCCTACCAGCTTACCAGTCTTTGTCGCCGCTGAAGTGACGCCTGGATTGATTGACGCTCACAGCGTCGTTCCGCTCAATGGGGCACTGAATATTGGAGCTGATCAAGACGCGGATGAACGGACAGATCCAAATCAAGCAGACGCTCGAGCTTTGGATGCGTTCAATCCGTCCGAGCCACTGTTGAGATTCCTGCTCGAACAAGGTGTGACGGTCATTCATGCGACTCCAGGCCATGCGAACGTCATCGCTGGTCAAACTGGGGTGTTTCGAACTTATGGTAATTCGGCCGATGCAATGACGATTCGCTTTCCGCAAGCATTGTTATTCAACCTCGGCGTTTCTCCGAAAGAGTCATATAAAGATAAAGCCCCAGCAACTCGAATGGGAACTGCAGCGTTGCTTCGCAATGCACTTCAGGCTGCGACAAACTACCGTCGAAAGCACGAGGCTGCGTCTAAGAAAACGGTTAAGGAAGGCGAGAACGACCTACCAGGACGAGACCTCAAACTAGAGTCGCTGGGATTGGCTCTTAGCCAAAAGATACCGGCGATCTTTGCAGCTCATCAGGCTGAAGATTTGCAAACGGCATTGCGGCTCGCACGCGAGTATAACTTGAAGCCAATTCTGGCACTTGCAACGGAGGGGTATCTAATTCGGGAACAGCTTAAGAGCTCGAGTGTGCCCATAATCGTGCATCCCACAATGCAACGAGTCGGCGGATGGGATACCTATAATTCTTTCACCGGGAATGCTGCAGCCTTGGCTGATGCCGGGTTGACGATTGCGATTTGCAGCAGTTTTGAAAGTTATGTGCCGAAAACCCGCGTCGTGAGGTGGGAGGCAGGCATGGGTATGGTTTACGGCCTCGGGTTTGATCGAGCATTAAAGGCCGTCACGCTCGACGCTGCCAAGATCCTCAATATTGATAAGGATTACGGTTCCCTCGACAACGGTAAGGTTGCGGATCTTGTACTTTATGACGGGGATCCCTTCGAGCACTCGACGCATGTGACGCACGTGATTCACGGGGGGCAGTTGGTTCATTCTCGTGATGCAGCGAAGGCTCGCGCGCTGTCACTTGATCGTTCACAAATTCAGTGCACTGAAACGGGATGCTGCGCAAGCTATTAGAATGTTAACGATCCGGCTTAGTGATGGTTACAGCCTCGGTATTGACAGGTCGCAGATTCGAGGGAGAGGGTTCGAGTCGTAGGATTTGTCTGTTCGTTAGATCTTGCCGGGATTGATTACGCGGTATAGAGATCAGCGTCTTTTGCGTGACAGTAATCGCTATAGCTGTAACGCTGAGGTTGATTAATTCGCTGGAGATTAAGCCGGTCGGTCGTGAGGTCGCGGTTTCTGAGTAACTATTGGAGTCGAGTTTGTGTAACTCCAGGTATTTGGCTCAGAAGGAAATAGGGCGCGACGATGGACAATTCCAGCTTTCGGCGAGGAGTTAGAGTTGGGTGGGGTGTACCGCTTTGGATATTTGGATTTGTAATTTGTCTTGGCGGATGCGCCTTACCTCGTACCGTCGTATGGACCAATGATTCCAGATCGCTGATTTTTGCGACTGACGATGGTGGCTTTGCTGCGATCGATCTCGATTCTCGCTTGAAACGCCGGATTGCGGTGGAAGAGCCATGTCGATGCCGACGCCCTGGTATTTCTCCCAAGGGAGAACAAATTGCGTTGGTATTCGTCGAGTCTTCTTCTGACTCAGATTTTATCCAGATCATGGCTCAGGACATGGCGGGAAATCGCCGTCATCAGTCTGAAATCTTTACTTGGCCCGCTGATAATGGAGCCATTCGAAAGCGGATTATTCGCTCGAGTGCAGCGTATTGGTCCGCTGACGGAAAACATCTTTTGTTATGGTTTGCGAGTGGACGGAACGAACGAACGTTGTTTGCGCGGTACGATTGGGAGCAACGGCGGCTTACTCCACTAATTGATACCGTGCCTGCGGTTGATTTGTTTGCTGCGGGAATGACACCATTTCGTGAGGACGACGCGGGGTACTTAGCAATTCGTTCGACGCCAGATGGGTTACAAGATGTGTTTTATGTAAGCTGGTACGGTTGGGAATCTCAACTTGCAGGACGTCGAGAAGTTGTGCTGTATGAGCGGCCTTCGTTGTTTGAGGCATCAGCGTCTTCGCGGCCGAGTATGATGCCATCGCAAAAGCCTGTCGGCCTCGGAACTCGCGGCTTGGACTCAATCGGCATGAATCCCCGGCTTCCTGTTACCGCTGGACGGTGGAGACTCGGCAAGTTGCAGATGACTTTGGGTAGAGGCGATGTTGAACTCAATACGATCGACCGAGTCAGCCAGTATCGGCAACAACTTGAAGGTAATGCGAAGAGCCGGGAGCCTCTGGCTGATCAGCGGGTCTTCTTGAGGGTGCCCATTGGGAGCGGCAATCGCCTTAAAGCTCGTTGTCGAGCAGCCAAGGTCGGTGGGCAGACCGCGTTCTTGGTCGAATTAGCCAACGTTGAGAATAATCTGACGCTCCCATTCGGGCGTATGAGTTATGCCGATGGCGGGTTTTGCCCAATCGTTCCGTCTCCTGATGGGAAGTCGGTCGCTGTGACATATGCTGATGAGAGCGGTCGTATCTTCACGACAGTGATTGATGACCAAGGTCAGTTCCGCTGCCACACACAAGTCGGTGGAATTGATTGGGAGAAAGACATCGTCTCAGATCGCCCCGCAAACGTTGCTCAATGGGATCACGGCAGTGTCCTGCGCTGACACTAGCAGATGGCTTAAACCCGAATTGATTCAGTCCGCATGCACTAAGTTAGGTTGTGGTGGTGTGTTTGATTCTCGCGTACTAATACTGCGTGAATTTCCGGCTCATCGCAAAACCGTGGGGGGTAACTGGTAAAGAGCGGACAGACTGGTTCAGCTGGGGTTGTGAGTTCTCAAGTCGCAACTTCAACGGAGTCCCAGAATGTCCGCTCAAGCGT
>OMIV01000164.1 GCA_900299185.1 Planctomycetaceae bacterium | reverse complement strand
GCCTTCGTCGGCAGCGTCAGATGTGTATAAGAGACAGGCGTTCAATCTCCAGGCTCTTCTCAGAGAACAAAAGGCGTTTCGTCGGGTCGTTCTCGTACTCCATCGCTCCTCGAAAGTTTTTGCGGATGTAGTCGTATTCTCCGTCAGACTTCTTCATGGTGTTGTCAGCAGGATCGTAGGCCGCAGCCTTCATCCGCTTCCAAACCATACAGCCCGGCTGAGTCAGAACGAGCAAGCTCAAGGCGATCCAAAACGAGCGCATGACAGACTCGCAGGGTGAGTAGCAAGAATCACACAGAGAACACCGCAGGCATTCGTCGAGTACAAACAGTCGCACTTCGACGTCGCTGAAAAAGTCGGCTACTTCTTCGCTGCTGGCTCGGCGATGAAGAGCGTCAGCGTGACGGTGTCACCTTCTCGCATCTTCGTTCCGGCTGGCGGAGATTGAGACTCGACCTTGAAGACATCTTCAGGACGAGCAGCCACTCGACCTCGCACAAACTTCACCTCGTAACCACCATCCTTCAGACGCTGCTCCGCATCTTTGAACGGCAGCCCGCGCACATTGGGCATCGACAGTCCGTTTCGATCACCGCCCTTGGCAGGAGCGTCCGCTCCTCGATCGACGGCCTTGGTGGTTTCAATCGGAGGCTCGGTAAAGACTTGAACCTTCACGATGGAGCCTTGAGCCAACTGAGTCTTTGGAGCAGGCACTTGCTCGTAAGCATGGAAGGTCTGCTGTGGAGTGTTGGCCGGTTTGCCCTTGAAGAACTGAGCCTTGTAGCCGCGTGCTTCAAGAATCTTCTTAGCCTCTTCGAATTCGAGACCAATGACTGACGGAACAACGGGATCACCAGTTGGGGGAGCCTTCGACTTCGGATCGCGTTCAACGACAGACTTCTTTTCCGCCACCTTGCCCGAATCGATGAACTTGTAGCCCTTCAAATCCGGCTTAAACGGATCTTGGTTTCGATTGAGCAGCGTACTGATGAAGTTGCCCTTCTTCGGATTCTTTTGAACTTCAGGGAAGGTATAGACCGTTTCTGTAGTTTCAGCCGGGTCAATCATCTGCACGGCTTCAGGCATCATCGTCTTACGTTCGAGCACGACGACCGCCCACTTGTAGTTCGCGGCATCTTGCTGCCACTTCGGCTCCACGCGAATCACGTATCGACTCGCTGACGACTGCACCAACTTCATGGTGTAGCGCTGCTTGGCTCGTTCTGGCGGCATGCCAAACAAGAACGGCAACGGTCCATCCATGATGTTGCTGCCACGAGCCTCTTTAGGAATCTCGTAAGGCGTGACTGACTTCTCAGTGTCATTGATTTCAAGAATCTGAGTGCCGTCGCAAACCCAACGTTCGGGCAAGTCTGGCTGAACGACGAAGCTCACCTTGTCCCCGTTGATCGGACTGACCTTATCCATCTTCGCCCCTTGGGCGATCTTTGCTGGCTGCAAATCGATGCGACCTGTATCCGGCGATTCGTAATAGAACTCGCCGTCAGCTCGCTTCAACACCGCCCACTGATAGTCGTAAATGAAACGGCTGTGCTTACCTTCAAGCTTCTGAATCGTCTTCGAAGATTGGTACCACTCTTCGAGCACCACATCGAGAGCTACATCCGGCTCACTCGCTGGCGCAGCGGGCCTCGCATTCTTTTCTCCTGCGACGGGCACAGTCTTAGACTCGCCCGGCTTGCCTTCAGCAGGCTTTACGGTCGCGGGCTTAGCTGGCGAAGCAGGCCGTGTTTGTGCCTGCACCAGCGTCGCGCCAAGAAGCAACGAAAGACCACACAACGTCGGAACGAGGAGAAGTCGTCGAACCATCGGAACACGTCATCCTTGATGCCCGCTCGTGACATAGCGGTGAGAGGCGAGACTTGCTCGAGGAACTCTGACCGTCATGGTCAGAGCCAATCAGACGGGAATAAAGACGGGATTGGTGGTCTCAAGAGAACCCAAGACCGGAATGCGCGGGGAATCTATCCCTGCATCGCCAAACGCTGCTAGATCGGAATTTCGCCGTCGTCATCACTCCAACAACGACGGCCCAAATAGCCGACGAGCAAGCACTGAATCTTGAATTCGCCACAACATCACTGGTGCGGCAATACGTAGCGCACTTGGTATGGACGCGTTTTCGAAACGAGTCTTAATATCGCGCGCGGGTCTCATAGATGCCTTAGGCTTCTTTCAACACCCGCAGCGTTCGCACCGAGAAAAGGCGTCTATCGAACCGAAGTGAGGATGGGAGTCCTCACCGTGTTTCTTCAGCTGGACCGACTTTGCTCTCCAGTTGACGACTGACTCAGGCCGGGAAAATGGTCCTCGACCTCCGCCAGCCTCAATGATCGGGCAGCCGGATCAGCGACTTTTCGCCGTTCGATGCAATGAATCTTCGAGCGGCTCTGCACTTCACTAAGGGAAGGGAGAGGTGCGATGCAAAACGGTCGCGCATTGCTCGAAACGATCGCTCGTCGGCAGAACCTCGATTCGTACCGACAGGAAACTTGGCAGGGCTCCTTCGACGAGTACCTCGACATCGTCCGCAAGCAGCCGCAAGTCACTCGGTCCGCTCATCAACGCCTCTATGACATGGTGATGAGCTACGGCACCTACACCATCGAAGAAGGCAAAGAGACCCTCACGCGGTATCGCTTCTTCGATGATCCCGATCATGGCGGCGAGGACGCGATCTATGGCCTCACGAAGCCGCTGATGGCCATCGTAAACGTCTTCAAGAGTGCCGCGATGAAGTACGGCGCTGAGAAGCGGGTGCTTTTATTACATGGCCCCGTCGGCAGTTCGAAGAGTACGATTGCGCGCGTCGTGAAGCATGGCCTTGAGCGCTATAGCCGCACCGAAGCCGGGGCGATGTACACGTTCGGTTGGAAGGAAGACGACGGCTCGATCATGTGGGATCCGATGCACTCGGAACCGCTGCAACTCATTCCGATCGAGAACCGCGCCGAGATGTGTGCTTGGCTCAACGAAGGTCGTTCGCCGGACGAGCATCAAGTTGAGATCAATGGCGATATCTGCCCGCTGAGCCGCTTCATGTTCAAGCAACGGCTCGACAAGTTCGGCGGCGATTGGACGAAGGTCTTGGGCGATATCGTTGTGAAGCGGCTGATTCTTTCGGAGCAAGACCGCATCGGCATCGGCACGTTTCAACCGAAGGACGAGAAGAATCAGGACTCGACGGAGCTCACTGGCGACATCAACTACCGCAAGATCGCGGTGTATGGGTCAGACTCGGATCCGCGGGCCTTCAACTTCGACGGTGAGTTCAACGTCGCTAATCGCGGCGTCATCGAGTTCATCGAAGTGCTGAAGCTCGATGTCGCGTTCTTGTATGACCTCCTAGGGGCATCTCAAGAGCACAAGATCAAGCCGAAGAAGTTCGCTCAGACGGATATCGACACCGTGATCATCGGGCACACGAACGAGCCCGAGTACCGCAAGCTCCAGTCCAATGAGTTCATGGAAGCTTTGCGCGATCGCACAATCAAGATCGACATTCCGTATGTGACGAAACTCAGCAACGAAGTCCGCATCTACGAGAAGGACTACAACGACAAGCGCGTTCGCGGAAAGCACGTCGCTCCGCACACGCTCGAAGTCGCCGCCATGTGGGCGGTGCTAACGCGGCTCGAAGAGCCCAATCATCACGGGCTGACGCTGCTGCAAAAGATGAAGCTCTACAACGGCAAGACGCTGCCGGGCTTCACCGCCGAGAACGTGACGCAGCTCCGCAAAGAAGCGAAGCAAGAAGGATTACATGGGATCTCGCCCCGCTATATGCAGGACAAAATTTCGAACGCGTTTGTCGTCAACACAACGGCAACGAGCCTTAATCCGTTCATGGTGCTCAAGGAGTTGGAGTCGGGACTCAAGCATCATTCGTTGGTCGGTGATGACCAATTGCGAGACCGCTATCGCGAGCTGATCTCGGTCGTGAAAGACGAGTACACCGACGTCGTGAAGAACGAAGTTCAACGCGCGATCGCGGCGGATGAAGACGCGATGACTCGGCTCTGTGCGAACTACATCGACAACGTGAAGGCTTACACGTGCCGCGAGAAGGTCCGCAACAAGTTCACTGGCGAGCAAGAAGAGCCCGACGAGCGGATGATGCGGTCGATCGAAGAGCGGATCGACATTCCTGAATCGCGCAAGGATGACTTCCGTCGCGAGATCATGAACTACATCGGTGCGTTGTCGCTCGACGGCAAGAAGTTCGATTACCGCACGAACGAGCGACTGCAAAAGGCGCTCGAGATGAAGCTCTTCGAAGACCAAAAAGACACGATCAAGCGGACGAGTCTCGTGTCAAACGTCGTCGACGCCGACACGCAAGCGAAGATCGACATCGTGAAGAGCCGCCTGATCCGCGACTTTGGCTACAACGACGAATCTGCAACCGACGTGTTGCAGTACGTCGCCAGCATCTTCGCGCGAGGCGACGCTAAAGCGACGGCATCGCGGTAGGAATTGTTACCGATAGCGATTCACAATTGGTAATCATGGGACGAATGAGACTTGCTGGGACGAATGTGAAAAGAACGCATTCATGGCAGTTTCATTCGTTACATCGGTCGCATGCGTCCCATCTTCTTCTCAGATGTTGCTGCGTCGCGCAGTTATTGCTCCTCAACCACTTTCTGGTGAGTTCATCCTATGGCTCGCAACATCGAACGTGATCTGACTCGCTTCAAAGGCATTGTGCGGGGCAAGGTGCGGCAGAACCTGCGTAAGTACATCAATCACAGCGAGATGATGGGGCGCAAGGGTAAGAACGTTGTCAGCATCCCCGTGCCCAACATCGACATCCCGCACTTCCGGCACGGGCCGAAAGGCTCGGGCGGAGTCGGGCAGGGTGAGGGCGAGAACGGGTAGCCCGTCGGCAAGGGCGGGCAGGATCAAGGCGACGGCACCGGGCAGGCTGGCAGCGATCCGGGTAATGGCCATTACAGAGAAGTCGAAGTCACGCTCGAAGAGTTGGCCGAGATGCTCGGGCAAGAGTTGCAGTTGCCGCGCATCGAGCCGAAGGGCAAGGACTCGATTCAAAGCGTCAAAGACAAATACACGACGATCGCGCAGCGCGGGCCGGAGTCTCTGAGACACTTCAAGCGGACTTACAAGAACGCTCTGAAGCGGTCGATCGCGATGAATAACTACGATCATGTCGAGCCTGTCGTCGTTCCGACACGCGACGACTTCGAGTACCGCTCTTGGACCTCGGTGCAAATGCCCGAGTCGAACGCGGCGATCATCTACATCATGGATGCGTCGGGCTCGATGATGGACGAGCAGAAGGAAATCGTCCGCACGGAAGCCTTCTGGATCGATACATGGCTGAAGAGCCAATATGACGGCGTCGACTGCCGCTACATCATTCACGACGCGGTCGCCAAAGAGGTCGATGAAGAGACCTTCTATCACACGCGCGAAAGCGGCGGCACACGGATCTCGTCGGCCTACAAGGTGTGCAAAGAGGTCATCGAGAAGAACTATCCAGTCTCGGATTGGAACATCTACGTCTTCCAATTCTCCGACGGCGACAACTGGGGCGAAGACAACAAGGACTGCCTCGACCTGCTGACGACCGACATCCTGCCGAAGTGCAACCTCTACGCCTACGGGCAAGTCGAGAGTCCCTATGGCTCCGGCGACTTCATGCGAGAACTCAAGCGACTCGGAGACAAGAACGAGAACCTCGTGCTCTCTGAGATCCCGAGTAAGGACGCGATCTACGATTCGATCAGGAAGTTCTTGGGGAAGGGGAAGTAATACTGCCCTGAAGGGGCTAAGGAGATCAGCCTAGGGCAAGTGACCAACGGGAGCGCCGCCCTAGGAAGACAATTCATATGAAGTCGTGCCCTGAAAGGACACCGGAAGGCGTCGAGAGCATCCGGTCTCCGATCAAGCAATCTCACATAATGCTGTCCACAAGCAAGGGATGTCCGTGATTACTCTTCCTCGTGATCGAATTATTGGTGCGCGAGTCACGCGAATCGGACATTCGAATTACTCCACACCCGAGTTCGCCATCGAAGGCATTGGTCCGGCGTCCTTTCGTTCTCACTTTATCGCGCTCGATTCCGGAGTGGTTTTGGATTTGTTTACTGCGGAGATTTCGACATCAGTCGAATCGATGATGACGATGTCCGGCGAAACCCAAGGCATCCCAGTTCAAGAACTCATTGGACGACAGGTAACGGCGTTGGTGCGTGATGACGTGTATTCGTCGCTCGTTATTTTGGAAAACCACATTTATCTCCGTGACGCAAATGACGGAGTTTATGGCAATCCCTTATTGGCGGGCTTCCTTACGGACTACAGCGATGAAGCGCGTTCGCAGTTTATTGATTACTGGACTGAGGCCCGAATTCATTCGTTCGCCAATTAAGAAGTTCCCCTCATTGTGACTGGAATGTTTCGACGCATTCCTGTGCCCCTTCAGGGCACGTCATTCTGATACTACCACCTAGGGCGGCGCTCGCTGTCGCGAGCTTGCCCTAGGCTGATATCCGAGGCCCCGTTGGGGCGAAGACAATGAATAAGTAGCTGGTTGCTAATGACCAATGACAAGTGACTAAGGACTAACTCTCATGTCTCTCAGCCTGCACCGCCAGTTGCCGCAAGACCTTGCTGACATTCAAAAGATTATGGAAGGCCATGCGCGCGAGTATGGGCTCGACTTCATTGAGACGAACTTCGAAGTCGTTGACGTCGAAGAACTCAGTATGTTCGCGGCCTATACCGGGTTCCCGGTGAGGTATCCGCATTGGCGGTTTGGGGCTCAGTATGATGAGCTCATTAAAGGGCACTCGTATGGTCTGCAGAAGATTTACGAGATGGTAATTAATACCAATCCGTGTCATGCCTACTTGCTGGATACCAATGGCATCGGCGATCAGAAGCTTGTGATCGCTCACGTTTATGGGCACTGCGACTTCTTTAAGAACAACGCTTGGTTCGCGCCGACCAATCGCAAGATGCACGATCAGATGGCCAATCATGCGGCGCGGGTGAATCGCTACATCGACCGCTATGGGCACGAGGCCGTCGAAGAGTTCATCGACGCCTGCCTGTCGCTCGAAGATCTGATTGATCCGTACTCGCCGCACATCCGCCGGCGAGACGATGCCACTCAGCAGCCGAAGGGCAAGCTGCAAGAGTCGGAGGACGAAGGCGAGGAAGAGGAAGTCAGCGTCGGTCGGTTCTCGTCGCAGCACACCGAGTACATGGACCGCTTCATCAATCCGCCGGACGTACTCGCGAAGCAGGCCGATGAGCGGAAGAAGAAGGCTCAAGCTCTCGAAGCGAGCCGCGCATTCCCCGCTGAGCCCGAGCGGGATGTGTTACTTTTCTTACTGGAACACGCACCGCTCAAACCGTGGCAACACGACGTGCTGTCGATCATCCGCGACGAGGCGTACTACTTCGCTCCTCAGGCGCAGACGAAGATCATGAACGAAGGCTAGGCCAGCTATTGGCACTCGACGATCATGACGCGTTACGGCCTGACGGACGCCGAGATCATCGACTATGCCGACCATCACAGCGGCACAATGGCGATGAGTCCCAATCGCTTGAACCCGTACAAGATCGGCATCGAGCTGTATCGCGACGTTGAAGAGCGTTGGAACAAGGGGCAGTTCGGTCCCGACTGGGAACGCTGCGACGACTACCGCGAGAAAGAGAACTGGGACAAGAAGCTGATGCAGGGCCGCGCGAAGATCTTTGAGGTGCGTCGCATTCACAACGACGTGACCTTCATCGACTCGTACCTGACTCCCGAGTTCTGTCAAAAGCACAAGCTCTTCACGTTCGCCTACAACGAGTCCAACGATAACTACGAGATCGCGTCGCGTGAGTTCCTGAAGATCAAAGCCCAGTTGCTCGACAGCCTGACGAATCACGGTCGCCCGATTATCCGAGTCACGAACGGCAATCACGGCAACCGAGGGGAATTGTTGTTACAGCACCAATATCAAGGCATGCCGCTGAAGCTCGACTACGCGAAAGACACGCTCTCGCATCTGTGGAAACTGTGGAGCCGCCCCGTCCACATCGAGACCATCGTCGACGACAAGACCACGCTGCTCAGCTACGACGGCTACACGCACGCGATGAAGACAAAGGCTGCGGCGTAATCTGGTGGCCTCATTTAAACGGAAAAAATAGAGCCACAGTATGTCGATGCTGACATCCGTCCGACTTCTGATCATGGTCGCAATGCTGTAGCTTGCGTGTTTGGCGGCTGATTCGGATAAGCGTTTGACGCAAGTCGTTTGCATTGTCTTGCAGTTGGTTTTCGCCGTCGCGCTCGGGGTAGCGATGCAGTCGCCATCCGGCAGCGTTTGATAGTTACTCGCCGCGATGCGCTTCATCGCGCTCCTTGAATACCTTCGACAAGAATAAGATTTGTTCGGCACGAAATGGATTAGTAGCTTCCGGAGCGCGTTCAACAATATCGAGTAGTGTCTCCCCAGCATCGGACTTCGCAACAGGATCGGCTCCTGCACTCAGAAGAATCTGACAAACCTCGATTCCGCTACTACTGCAATGATTAAGCGGCATGGCCATCAAAAATGGGGTATAACCCCCACATTTTTTGTCAATGCTCGGAATGCGTAAATTAACGTCGGCGCCTTTGCGTAGCAAAAGAGTCACTACATCCAAATGACCGCCCGCGCAAGCGCTATGTAAAGCGCTGCCATGACTCATCCTTACGTGTTGCTTGTGAATGTCCGCGCCAAATTCCAACAAGTTCTCGACAGTAGCAATATCACCAAAAAACGCGGCCGAATGAAGTAGCCCACCGAGTCGCGGTGAGGAAGCATTAACGTCGGCTCCATTGCGAGCAAGAATATCAATCATCCGTTGCGAAGACTTTTCAACGGCGATATGCGGCTCATCGCAAAACCGTGGGGGTAACTGGTATCAGCCGACGAGTCGGACTTTGGTGGTG
Organism: Planctomycetaceae bacterium; assembly: GCA_900299185.1. GTDB lineage: Bacteria > Planctomycetota > Planctomycetia > Planctomycetales > Planctomycetaceae > AM-0621. The sequence continues at coordinate 60 of OMIV01000164.1, read as the reverse complement.
TGAAGTGTTTCGATTCTCAGGATGAAGTGATTGCGGTTGCGGTAGCCGTAAGCTCGGCGT
>OMIV01000163.1 GCA_900299185.1 Planctomycetaceae bacterium | reverse complement strand
TTCCGCCATCAGCTCCGATGAACGGCAAGCGTTGTCCGAGTTGCTGGTATCCAAGTTGAAGGCGTTGATCGGCAACGATTCAACAGGCAATGCTGACGAGAACGCCACTCGCTCAACAGGCGCAGCGTTGATCTCGCGCATTCGCTCGCCAATCGATGAGGGCACGGGCTCATTGCTCGTGAGCCAAGACGAACGCGCGATGTTGGTGATCGTCTCGCTGCGCAGCGACTTCTTGGATCTCCGTAATCGAGAAGTTGTGCAGCAAATCGAAGAAGCAGTGCAGGCCGTTCAAAAGGACTCTGCGTTTCCCACAGGAGTGAAGATCGACTTCACTGGCAGTGCCACGGTCGGTCGCGATCTGTCAGCGGCCAAGTCGCGCAGCGCGCGAGCAACCGAGATCATGACGTTGGTCCTCGTCATCGTGCTGCTCACGATCATTTATCGAGCACCGCTTCCGGCACTCATTCCTCTCGTGACCGTCGTGGTCGCAATGAAGCTCTCGTTGAAGCTGCTATCGATCCTCGCACTTCACAACATCGTTGGAGTCTTCGACGGCGTGCAGACTTATATCACGGTCATCGTTTACGGGGCCGGAGTCGATTACTGCCTCTTTCTTACGGCGCGCTACAAGGAAGACTTGGATGCGGGCATGCCGTTCGATCAGGCCATCGCATCCGCACTCTCCAACGTTGGAGCAGCGATTACAGCCAGCGCCGGCACCGTCATCGGCGGCATCGGCATGATGGTCACCGCCGAGTTCGGTAAGTTTCAACAAGCTGGGATCGCCATTTCCTTCAGTCTGTGCATCGTCCTCATCGCGGCGTTGACCTTGAGCGCATCCATCCTACGACTCGCCGGTCGCTGGGCTTTTTGGCCGCAGAAGATCGGAGAGCATGCGAAGTTCGAAGCACCAAACTCACATCAACACCATCACGCGTTCTGGGATCGAGTCGGCGTGCAACTCATGAAACGCCCCGGACAGATTCTTTTGATTTCATTCGGGCTGATGGTGCCATTTAGCACCGTTGCCATCGTATTCAGCAAGCACCTGAGCTACGGGCTCGTCAGCTCGTTGCCCGCATCAGCCGCCAGTGTGATTGGTACTCGCGAGTTGCAATCGCACTTCGCGGCTGGCATCGGCGGCCCGTTGACATTGCTCGTTCGGCATGACGAGATCGACTTCCGTAATCCCGAAGGTCGCGAGTTCATCGAGAAGCTTTCCAATTGGCTCGGTGAACATCGTTCGGAACTCAAGCTCGCGGATGTCAGAAGTACGACACTGCCCCTCGGCCTGAGCGAGACCGCTCAACGACTCAACGCCGGTGGCGGAGGATTACAAGCACTCGCCAAGCGACGCGTTCTGCAGAAGAAAGCTGGAGAGCATTACGTCAGTTCGGCAGAAGGACTCGACGGGCATGTCATTCGTCTGGAACTGATCTTCGATCATGACCCGTTCTCGCGCGAAGCCATTGATCATCTCGACTTCGCAGAGCCCCTCTTGAAGGCCGGTTGCATCGAGCATTTGCCAGCCGGCTCAATCATTCGATACCTTGGACCGACAGCCAGTATTCGCGATCTGAAACTCGTTCGCACCGGAGACCAAACGCGGATCAGCTTGTTGGTCTGCTTGAGTGTGTTCGTCATCTTGTTCGGTTTGCTGAAGCGTCCCTTCGTCTCGCTGTATCTCATCGCGAGTGTGCTGGTGAGTTATGTCACCACCTACGGTGTCACGTTCTTGGTGTTTTGGGCTCTTGATCCATCGAGCTTTGCAGGCTTGGATTGGAAGCTGCCGATGTTGCTATTCACGATTCTGGTCGCAGTCGGCGAGGACTACAACATCTTCCTGATGGCACGCATCGAAGAGGAACAAAAACGACACGGCGGTGAAGATGGTGTCGTGATCGCGCTGTCGCGCACCGGCCGCATCATCTCTAGTTGCGGAGTCATCATGGCCGGTACGTTCTCGGCATTGATGTTCGGCTCGCTGGTCAGCAGTCGGCAATTGGGTTTCGCCTTGGCGTTTGGAGTGCTGCTCGACACGTTTTTGGTCCGACCAATCCTGGTCCCTGCATTCTTGATCTTGATCGAACGTTGGAAATTCAAACGTCATCAACAGCAACCAAGCAGCAACTAGTCGCCTCAAAGATTGCCAACTACCAATGCTCATTGGGGCCGTTCGGAACCTTGACCAAGGCTGTCGCAATCGCGGATTTTCGCTCGCCGTGCCGACGTTCAACGGCATCGCAGATGGCTTCGAATTCGTCACTGCTCTCGAACTGACGCATCCGAGCTTCGAGATCTTCCGGAATACCCAGCCGCGCGCCATACCAAGCTGCAAACTTGCGAAACATGAAGCATGCTCGGTGCCCATGTTGCTCGGCCATCAGTCGAAAGTGGCGTCGCAAGAAGCCAACTTGCTCAGACGTTGACGGCTCGAAGTTCACATCAAGCCCGCGTGTGTGCCGATCCAATCTGGCAAACAACCACGGATCAAGCATTGCTCCACGTCCAATCGCCACAGCCCGACAACCGGTTTCGGACCGCATGCGAATTGCATCTTGAACCGACCTCACGTCCCCATTGCCGATGACTGGAATACTTTCTACAGCATCAACGACCGCTCGAATACCTGCGAGGTCCACTCGTCCGCAAAAACCCTGTTGGCGAGTACGACCATGAATCGTGATGGCAGCCACCCCGAGTTGTTCAAACTCTGCCGCGAGCATTGGGGCCGTAATCTCGTCGCGCGTCCAACCCAGTCGCATCTTGACGGTCACTGGAACTCGCACGGCGTTGACGACTCGTTCCACCAAAGCACAAGCCGGACCGGTCTCACAAGCCAGCCGCGCTCCGCAACCAGCTGCGTTCATCTTGCCCATCGGACAGCCCATGTTGATGTCGATGCCCTCGTAGCCACGACTTTCCAAGCACTGAGCCGCTTCAGCCAACAATCCAGGATCACTACCAAAGATCTGCACCGTCAGTGGTCGATCCGCGGGATGGGTCGCGATGAGTTCGAAAGACTCTCGCTTACCTTCCAACAACAGCCGAGCGTGCACCAAGTCCGTCGTCGCGAGTCCAATCCCACCTAGCTCGCGCAACGCTCGTCGAAACGACAAATGCGTGTACCCAGCCAATGGCGCGAGGAAGTATCGAGACGGCAGAGTTCTTGTCCCAATCTGAATCTGCGGCGTTTCTGTAGTTACAACGGTCATGCGTCTTCACGTTCCGAGTCAGCGATCGTCCTAACGGAACAACGCCGAATCGAATTCCTCTATCTCTATTGCTCGAACATCGAAGCCAGCCCACCGAGCACGCTGCCTTCGTCGCGACTTGCACCGCCAGAACTGGGAGCCGATTGAACGATTCGATCAGCCAATCTTGAGAACGGCAGGCTCTGCAACCAAACCGTGCCGTGGCCAGACACTGTCGCCAGGAAGAGCCCTTCTCCACCAAAGACCATCGACTTCAAGCTTCCCGCTCGTTGGATGTCGTATTCAATACCCGGCGTGCAGGCCACGAAGCAGCCGGTGTCCAGCCTCAACGTTTCACCACGCAGTTCACGCTTAATGAGGGCACCACAAGCGTGGATGAAGACCAGTCCGTCTCCATTCAGCCGCTGCATGATGAAGCCTTCGCCGCCAAAGAATCCCGCACCGAGTTTGCGTTGAAACGCAATGCTGATCTTGGTCCCCAATGCGGCACACAAGAACGAGTCTTTCTGGCAAACCAACTCGCCACCAAGCTCGGCAAGATCCATCGGCAAAATCTTGCCGGGGTAAGGAGCACCAAACGCAACGCACTGCTTACCGCGTCCCTGATTCGTAAAGTGAGTCATGAAGAGTGACTCGCCCGTCAGCATTCGCTTGCCTGCACTCATGAGCTTGCCAAAGAAACCCTGATCCGGCTCCGAGCCATCACCCATCTTCGAGTGGAAAGCAATGCCTTCTTCCATGTAGGTCATCGCGCCTGCTTCAGCGATGACGGTCTCACCAGGATCAAGCTCGACTTCAACCAACTGCATGTCGTCGCCGATCAACGTGAAGTCGATCTCATGACTACGTCGTCGACCGGAACCTCGCGTATTCTGCGTGTCACTGAGTTCGACTGTGGGCACGGCATCAAAGTCATCCACGAGATCTTCGACCTCGATCGCCGCGCCGCACGAAGGACATCGCACTCGACGGCCGGCAAACTCATCCCGCACCTTAAGCGTCTTGCCACAACCACAACGCACTGAAATTGGCATTTAGTGTCTCCGATAAAGTACCGACTAAGTTCTCCATCACAGCGAATTAACCACCCGCGTGAAACTTCGGAGCCGAAGCGTCGACCGAGCAAACCTTTGAAAAATCGAATGCGGCTCAGTCGAAGTCCTGAAACGCAACGAGCGACGCTCGGATGAAGCGTCGCTCGTCACTTTTTGCAAATTGCAGAAAACTGGGTTTACTCAGAGTCAGCGTCTGAACCAGCCAATGCTGGCTCTGGCATTTGATCGGGCACGGAGTCAACAAAGCCCTTCAGATGCACAGCGCGGGTTGCATGCTGCAGCTTCTTCAACGCCTTCGATTCGATCTGGCGGATACGTTCGCGGGTCACCTTGAAGATTCGTCCGGTCTCTTCAAGCGTGTAGCTGTAACCGTCACCAAGACCATACCGCAGTCGAATGATCTCGCGTTCGCGATAGGTCAAGCTCTTGAGAACATGGTCAATCTTGTCCTTGAGCATCTTGTGCATCGCGGACTCAGCCGGAGCCGAGTACGTGTTGTCTTCCAAGAAGTCACCGAAGCTGCTGTCTTCGCTCTCACCAACGGGAGTATCCAAGCTCACTGGATGTTTCCACGTCTTCATGATGCGTTCGGTCTCTTCGATGCTGAGGCCGACGGCTTCTGACAGCTCCTCGATGGTTGGCTCGCGACCAGTCTCCTGTCGGATCTGCTCACTCTTCGCTTTCAAGGTCGAGATGCTCTGGAACATGTGGACTGGAATTCGAATCGTGCGAGCATGGTCTGCGACCGCCCGCGTAATCGCTTGCCGAATCCACCAGGTCGCGTAAGTCGAGAACTTATAGCCACGTCGGTATTCGTACTTCTCGACACCGCGCATCAAACCGGCATTGCCTTCCTGGATGAGATCCAAGAATGACAATCCTCGGTTGCGATACTTCTTGGCGATCGAAACCACGAGACGCAGGTTGCCGCCCGAGAGCTTTTGCTTCGCGACCGTCCACGCGTCGAATCGCTTCTTGATTTCCTTGCTGCGAGCGATGAATTCCTCGGGATACTCATGAGTCATCTCGACGAGTTCATTGAGCTCGCTCTGCAGTAACTCAACGTCAGCCGCGGCACTATGACTGCGGCGACGCTTCAGATGAGCGATCTGACGAACCAATGCTTCCATTCGCTCAGCGATTTGGTGCATCCGCTTCATCACGGGCTGCAAACGCTGAGTACGAATGCTGCACTCCTCGCTCAAAGTTGCCATGCGTCGTCGTCGCAGACGAATGCGTTCTTTGGCGGCTTCTTTTTGAGCATCGGAAGAGTCTGGCGAATTACGAATCACCCAGTCTTCGTCGCTCTTCGCCATCAAGGCTTGAAGAGTTGGCAGATTGACGGGAATGCGATTCTCAATCTGCTCTTTCTTCGCGTTCTCGGTATCTGACGTTCGCAGAGTGCGCTCGAACGGAAGCTCGCGCGACATCACCTTCTCAAGGGTCTCGATACAGATTCGCAACGAGAAGCAGCACTCCATCGTCGTCCGACGGAAACGCTTACGAGTGATTTCAATCGTCTTCGCGAGGAAGATTTCCTTCTCGCGAGTAAGCAACGGAATGTTGCCCATCTGACTGAGATACATGCGGATTGGATCGCGCGACGACAAGGTCGACTCGGGACCAATCAACGGCTTCAAGATTGAGCCGTGATACTCAGCTTGCTGCTGCTGCTGAGCAAGTTTCTTGGCCGCTTCTTCCTCGGGGTTCTCTTCTTCCTCGGGGACGTCCGGGTCTTGAATCAGGTCCATCTTGATGTCGTCCAGCAGCATGATGAGATCATCAACCATGCGCGGATCGCCACCCTCGTCTGGCAGCCACTCGTCGACTTGTTGGTAAGTAAAGAAGCCCCGCTTCTTCGCTACCTGAAGCATCGCACCGAGCGTCTCGTCAAATCGATACATGTTTAACCCTTTCCTGCGAAGTCGTCTGTTTCACACTTCCGTGTGGAAGCCATCGCGTCAACGGAATCAATCAGTCGTTCAGTTCGAACCCGCCACTTCGATTGTTCGTTTTTCCTCGGCATTAGCAACAACCACTTAACCTCCAACAGCGAAGACGCCGAACCTCGCCGTGCAACTCTCCCTTGACCGACAAGTCCCGCCAGTCGTCTCGCCTCAACAAACCACTCTAATCTCCCAATTTCGCACAAACTGCTGTCGTTCTTTGAAGGACAATCAAACGCGGACCTAAGTCTCATGCGACAACAAGAGACAATGCTGGCGTCAGTGACTTTCAAAACGGGAACGACAAGCCGTCAGATTGAGGCGTGCCAAAGCGACATCGTTTGAAGCGCGCATCCGTGTTTCAAAACGAGAACGCAGAAGTTGGGTTTTTCGGAGAGTTTGCCAGCCGGTCACGGACTCACTGGGTTCAGCTAATCCTAAGCTGATGACGCCTCAGCGGTTATTTCGTCCCAACAGACTACCCTGGCGAGGGAAAGCGCGGGCGATGCTACCATAAGGTTTTGAGTCGTCTACGCACAAAATTCCCGAGAGTTTTCAAATTGTGACAACTTGAAGGCTCATCGACGTGGACCATGGAGTTAGTCGGGCGGCAGGCTCGGAGCAGGCGACGCATTGAGTCCAACTTTCTAAGCGACGGTCTTCCAACTAGCTCGGCCCCCGAAAAAGAGTGGGGTGACACCAGTCGGCGAAATCAAGCACCGCTCCAAGATCGGATGCGAGCACCACCAAGCTCAGACGCTTCGCTCCAACCATCGAAATTACGGGCGTTCGAAGCGGTCCGTCACGACCACGTAATTTGGAACTGCGCCAGACCGAGCGGTCGTCAACGATGATTTCGAATTCAACGATTCCACCGTTCGACGCGCTGTCATCAACTCCGACCACTGCCGTGAATGCTTGATACTCACCCATCAGATCCCAAGTCAGACGGCTGCCCGAAGGCACACCCCAGCCATTCGCAAACGGAACACTGCCGACCATCAAGGGACCACCAAGGACATTGACGTTGGCTAGCGGTTTGCGTTTTGTTCCAAGCAATCCATCTACGTGAAGCTGATCGGGAACTCGATCACTAAGACTCACAGTCCGCTCATGATTGAAACGCACTTCTGCTAGAGCACTCGTCGGTAGCTCCAGAGAGAACCCCGAGATCGACTTCACGACGCAGAACTCGCCGTTCAAAGTGAGTTCATCCAAATACAAAACTGAGCCGTCTACCAAGATCGCACAGGCCATTCGAGTCGGCCGTTTCGGTACCGAACTCAACGCTGGATTAAACGCGAGCGACCTCACGGCCCCGAACTCTGATAGCACTTCGCCAAGTGAGGTCTTCGTTCGAAACTTGGCATCGACCAACCCAAGAAACTCTCCATCAACACGATCACCGTTCTTCAACTGGATCAGATCAGATTCCGTTCGGCGTTGAGCGATTCGCTGCCAATCCAATCCTTGCCGAAAGGGATCACTCGGTAACGCCAGCGTGAATCCACGGCAGCCTTCAAGCGGAATCTGAATCGGCGCGACGGACTTCAACTGCGAAAACGAGACGGTCAGCGAGACTTCATCGATCACACTTGGCTGAGCCCTCAGTCGCTCGCCACTCGCGAGCACTATCCAACTTGAGCCCGCCATGGAATCAATCGCTCGAAGCTTGCCCTCTCGCAATTGAATACCTGCGATCGTCTCAATCGACACGGATTGACGAGCGTTCGCAGAGGTCTCCAAGACAAGCTGACGCAAGTTTCCAGAGACCCATCGTGCCGGATATCGATCACCGCCAATCGGCTCAACGCTGACGACATCTCCTGCCGACGCAACACCCGCGAGCCCTGCGATCACAGCCAACAAGGCAGTTAGAAGAGTTCTCGGGCTCATCGTTATCTCTGAAAGATTGGCAGGTAGTTATTGGGGACTTGCAGCACGATTAACGCTGTTGCCGCGCCATATTCATTCGAGAAGGTTTGGTCAGACCAACTGCCATCCGGTAACTGATCTCTCACGAGCTGATCCCGTATCGCCGGATACCACCGCTCCCAATAGTCACCGCCCGCCTGATACATCGCCTGCACGGCGTAGTAATGGCCGTAGTAGTAATGAGGATCGACGAAGAACCCACGGGGCGGATGTTGCTGCAAATACGACAGAGCCTTCGCCACTTCCGGCCCTTCGTAGACGCCACTGTTATAGAGAGCCACGACACCAGCCGCCGATCGTGCGAACATGCTGGGGCTCTTTCTCACAAGCTGATAACGAAATCCCCCGTCCTCGTTCTGGCAACGTTTCACGTATTCGATGCAGCGATCAACGGTGTCTTTCGGCACGTACAGCCCACAATTCCGAGCAGCCCGCAGCGCCATGATCTGACAGACCGTCACAGACACGTCCGCTTCTTTGGGCTCGGGATCATAGCGCCACCCGCCTTCTTTGTTCTGACTGGCAACGATCAGTCGCACTGCTTTGTCGAGCTTCTCCCGAACATCTTTCCGAGGAGACATCCCGTAAGCTTCAGCCAGAAACAACGTCGCGAATCCGTGCCCATACATCGGACCGTGAGACTGGCTATTGGCGACAGTGATGAATCCGCTTTGACGAGTTGAAGCCAGGATGTAGTCCACGCACCGATTGACGTTCTCGCCATAAGGTCCGCGTCCGGGCGTACTCCCCGACGCCAAGAATGCCATGCCGCCAATCGCAACAACTCCGACGTCTCGGCCATAGCCGCGTCCAGGACCGAAACTGCCGTCTTCCGATTGTCGGTCGGACAAGAACCTGAGACCGCGATCAATGCTTCGCTGAGTATCTGCAGTTATCAGCCGTGTCCCGCTTGTTTCGGGACGATTCGGGATCTTCGGCTCTGCGAGTGAGACCGCATCAACCGCGACCATGCGCAGAGCAATCAGCACAGTCAGCAATGTCTTCCCGACACTCGGCATAGCGACCTCTGCCAATGAAGGAGTCCCACTCTCGACGATCAACAACCGATGCCAACTCGTAAGCGTCGCCGGATGTTGGGCGAAAGCCCGAGGAACTTCAAAGCCGCTGCCGACATCGCGAGGAACTCGCTTTTGTCCGCGCAGGCAACTCCTAGAATCCCGCCTTCAATGCGGCTGTTTGGCGTTCGTGGTGGGACGTCGCGGACCGCTCGAACCTCTTCGCGTTGTAGGCTCATGACTCAACAATCTCCGCGTCGCGCTCTCGTCAGCGTCAGTGACAAAACCGGTCTCGACTCCTTCATCAAGGGGCTCGTGCAGCTCGGCTTCGAGATCATCTCGACCGGCGGCACTCGTAAGTTCCTCGAAAACGCCGGCGTGCCGGTGATGGATATTTCTTCTTACACCGGCTTTCCCGAGATCATGGACGGCCGCGTGAAGACGCTGCATCCGAAGGTTCACGGAGCGATCCTCGGTCGCCCCGATCTGCATGAAGACGCTGAGGCCATTCGCGCGCACGGGATCGTTCCGTTTGAGCTGATCGTCGTGAACCTCTACCCCTTCGAGCAGACGATCGCGAAGCCGGGCTGCTCGGTCGCGGATGCGATTGAGAACATCGACATCGGCGGGCCGAGTATGGTCCGCTCGTCGGCGAAGAATCATGCCTATGTCGGAATTGTGACATCCCCGACGCAGTACGAGCGTGTGCTGTCCTCGCTGCAAACGGGCAAGCTCGGTCCCGAGTTGCGCCGCGAGCTTGCGGCCGCTGCGTTCGAGATGACCGCCAATTACGACCGCGCGATTGCGGACTACATGAAAGGACTCGTTGCGAGTCCCGGTGAGCAAGCCGCTTTGCCCGCGACACTCAACCTGCGATTCAAGCAACGCAGCGGACTCCGTTACGGAGAGAACCCGCATCAACGAGCGGCCTTCTATGTCGAGCCGACCTACGCCGGCAGTTCGCTCGCGGCTGCCGAGCAGCTCAATGGCAAAGAGCTGTCTTACAACAATCTGCTCGATCTCGATGCCGCATTGGCGATCGTCCCCGACTTCTCGCAACCGGCTGCCGCTGTCCTCAAGCACAACAATCCCTGCGGCTGCGCGATCGGAGCGAATCTCGCGGAAGCATTCCGCAAGGCTTACGACGGAGACCCCGTCAGTGCGTTCGGCTCGATCATCGGCTTCAACTGCGAGCTTGATCTCGCGACTGCTGAACTGCTCTGCGAACCCGGTCGATTCGTCGAAGCGATCATCTGTCCGAGCTACTCAGCGGAAGCTTTCGAAGCTCTGACGACGCGACCGAAGTGGAAGAATAATGTCAGGCTGCTGAAGCTGCCGGGACTCAACGACGCTGGTGCGAGCATGCTCGAATACCGTCGCGTCTCCGGCGGTCTCTTAGTGCAAGACCGCGACGATCAGCCGGATCCGCAAGCCGACTGGAAGGTCGTCACAAAGCGTGCTCCGACCGAGGCCGAACTCATCGACTTGAAGTTCGGATGGATCGTCTGCAAGCACGTCAAATCGAACGCGATCGTCTACGCGAAGGACGGAATGGTGACCGGCGTCGGTGCCGGTCAAATGAGCCGCCTCGATTCAGCTGAGATCGCCGCGAAGAAATCGGGCGAACGAGCGGTCGGCGGGATCGTCGCTTCCGACGCCTTCTTCCCGTTCCGCGACGGCATCGACGCCGCAGCGAAAGCGGGCATCAAAGCCGTCATTCAGCCGGGCGGATCTGTGAAGGATCAAGAAGTGATCGACGCCGCGAACGAGCACGGAATGGCGATGATCTTCACCGGTCGCCGCCACTTTAAGCACTAGTGCGGCGACGACGATCGCTCGTCGGGTTACCCAACTCAGTCGCGGAGCGACTGAGCTACGTAGGCGAGTCGCTCCGCGACTCGCTGAATCCGGCTCACAACTCTCATAAGAACTCGGTCTTCGTTTCGGAGCATTGCATGCAGACCATTCTCGTCACTGGCGGTTGCGGATTCATCGGATCGAACTTCATCCGCTGGGAACTCGAGACCTACCCCGATCTCTCCATCATCAACGTCGATAAGCTCACCTACGCCGGAAACCTGGAAAACCTCGCCGACCTCACGGGTAATCCGCGTTACACCTTCGCCAAGGGCGACATCTGCGATCGACCGTTCATCGACGGTTTGTTGGCCTCGCGCCAAGTGGATGCGATCGTGAACTTCGCAGCAGAGAGTCACGTCGACCGCAGCATTCTCGATTCCGGTCCGTTCATTCAGACCAACATCATTGGAACACAGACCCTGCTCGATGCCGCGCGGCAAGCCAAGCTCGGACGATACCTGCAAGTCTCGACCGACGAAGTTTACGGTAGCCTCGGACCTACAGGACTCTTCACGGAAGAAACTCCGATCGCGCCGAACAGCCCATACTCGGCATCGAAGGCGTCGGCGGATTTGCTCGTGCGAGCCTACTGTCACACGTTTGGATTCCCCGGAATCATCACTCGTTGTTCGAACAACTACGGCCCATATCAATTCCCTGAGAAGCTGATCCCGCTCTTCATCTCCAACGCGCTGGCGGACCAAGCCCTACCAGTTTACGGCACCGGCGAAAACATTCGCGATTGGATCCATGTGCTCGATCACTGTCGCGGCATCGATGCAGCACTGAGTCACGGTCAGCCCGGTGAGGTCTACAACTTTGGAGGCCATTCCGAATTGAAGAACATCGACCTGACTCAGAAGTTGTTGGTCGCTCTTGGGAAGTCGCCAACGTTGATTCGCTATGTCGCCGATCGAGCCGGACATGACTTCCGTTACGCGATCGACACCAGCAAGGCCACCAAAGAACTTGGCTGGGCTCCGCGAGTCAATTTCGAAACCGGCCTCAAGCAAACGATCGAGTGGTATCTCGGCCATCGCGATTGGATCGACCGCATCAAGAGCGGTGCCTATCGAGACTACTACCAACAGCAGTATGGCCATCGCGTGACCGAATCGAAGTAGCGTCATTAAGTCGGTCGCCACGTCATCATTCGCCCGCTTCTCAAGCTTGGAGTTCGTCATGGATCGTCGCGACTTCTTGGCCGCATCAACTGGCGCTGCAATCGCAGCGGCGTGTAACTTCACTGCGAATGCGGACGAACCGCTGCCGGATCTCGGGATCAATCCCAGCTTCAAAGGACGCCGTTTTTTTCCCAACGACAATCCTTGGAACACACCAATTTCCCAGGCCGCCGTTGATCCGAATTCCGACAATCTCATCGCCAGCATCGGACTAGATCGCGGCCTGCATCCCGACTTCGGCTCGTACTGGGACGGCAAGCCGATGGGCTTTCATTACGTTGTGGTCAGCGGCAATCAGCCCAAAGTGCCCATCAAGTTTGAATACGCCGACGAGAGCGACCCAGGTCCATATCCGATTCCTCTCGACGCACCGATTGAAGGCGGGCCGACCGCACCAGCAGATAGCGACCGGCACATCCTCGTCGTCGATCGTGATAACTGGCGGCTGTATGAAACCTTCCACTCGTTCCGCGACGGCAATGGATTCAAGGTCGGTTCTGGAGCCATTTTCGATTTGAACTCGAACAAGCTCCGTTCTGCTGGTTGGACCTCTGCCGACGCCGCCGGACTTCCGATCTTGCCTGGGCTGGTTCGGTATGACGAAGCAGTCGAACTCGGAGAGATTCGTCACGCGCTGAGATTCCCCTGCCGCAAGTCGCGTCGCGGTTACGTTCCGCCAGCAACTCACTGGGCGAGTCGATCGAAGGACAAGAACTTGCCTCCGATGGGCATGCGAGTGCGACTGAAAGCTGATTACGACATCTCGAAGTTCACTGGCCCGGTCAAAGTGATTCTGACCTGCCTCAAGACATACGGCATGATCTTGGCAGACAACGGCAGCGATTGGTTCATCAGCGGCGCTCAGCACCCCAAATGGGATGTCGATGCTCTCTCAGCCATCAAGCGAGCGAAGGGACGAGCATTCGAAGTCATTCGAATGGACGGACTGGTCGAGGGCTGAGACTCAATGAGTCGAGGCCAGATGCTCAGCTTCAGACGACTCGCACCAACTCCCAAAAGCGATCGACAACGTGGGCTCCGTTAAGAATGAAATCGCGAGCGAAGTTTTCGAAAGCAGCAGCTCGATCAGGCTTCGTGTCGCCAAACTCATCGCACGAAGGCGAGGTAATAAAACCACAAGCCGGTCACTGAGGTCAGCGTCAGATCGATCGTCGCGGCCCAGCCCAACTTCTTATGCAAGGAGCTGTGAGCACACGGAGCAGGCGGCTTCGGCATGCGCTTCAACGCCAAGACAATGGTGAGGATCCATAGGACGGGACTTGAAATCGCGAAGCACAAATGAGTCCACAAGGAAGTCGTCACTTCGCTCAATTGCGATTCGGTCAATGGCACTTCGCGTTTGGCAATGATGGCTCTCCACCCCCCTTGCAGCCGCATGTCGATCTCGAAAGCAGACACAGCCAAGAGCAAGACAACCGCCAGGCCAAGCTGCAAATTGCGATGAGCAACAAAGTTCTTGCGAACCTTAACCAGGTACAGGCTATAGATGATCGCAGGCACGACTGCGGCCAACGCACAGACCACAACGTCCAGCATCAACGACGTGCGAAATCCCAAGAATCCATCTGTCATTGAAAATCCCTTTTCCAAATCGCGGCAAGCAGAGAGCTACATCGAGGGTAGGACAATCACGACAAGTCGCCAATGTTGAAGCCCGCATTAAGTCGTAACTCTGCCACTCACTTTCGAGCGGTCCTCGCAAACCAGGCATCGAGTCCATATTTGGCCAACAGCGTGCCGAGAATCAGCGAGCCCCCAACCCACAGATTTCGATCCAGCGGTTGCCCCCAGACCAGCCATACCCACACCGGATTCAGAATGGGTTCCAGCACAGTGATGAGTGCCGCTTCGGTCGTGCCGACCACGCGAACACCCTTCGCAAACAACAAATAGGGAACCCCCATTTGCAGGGCTCCTAATGCGGCAATCGCGAGCCATTGAGCAAGGCTCAAATCGAGCCAGCCGCTAAGTGCCCACGGTGCAATTAGAATTCCAGCCCCGAGATGAATCACCGCAGTCAGCCACGTTGAGTCCTCATTTCGCAACGCTCGCAGCGACACCAACACGCCGGCATAAAACACACCACTCACCAGAGCGAGCAAGTTGCCGATGAACTCGCCGGATTCAGAGTCCCCTGCCACGATCCAATAGATCCCGCAGAAAGCACCGCACAGAGGCAAGATTGTGGTGCGATCAAATCGCTCTTTGAGCAACAGCACGCTCATCAGCGCCGCCCAGCCCGTGCTGGTGTATTGCAAGAAGATCGCCGCAGCAGCCGACGTGCGAGTCATCCCCGTCACGTAGGTGGCATTCATCAAGGCAAAGGTCGCGATCGCTGGCAGTAACCCCCAATTCCAGCGAATCCCCCGTGCGAATGGCATGAGCACTAAGCCCGCAAACATCGCTCGAAAGCAAGCCAAGATGGGTCCACAAGCTTCCAGAGGAATGCTGCTCAGCAGCGGACTCTTCACGATTGCGCCAGCCACACTCCACAACAAAGAAGCCGCAACCAACAGCATCCTCGCTCGAAACACAGCCGCAGGAGTATGCATTTCCGTCTTTGACTGCAGGGCAACCATCGAAGCATCCAATCCCTTGAAACAGGCAACGAGCAGTAGACCTCAGCACGGTCTTCGATCGGCTCCGAGATTGCGATCGAGTTGAAGGCGAAGCTTGCCCAGAACTCGTAGCCGCCCAGCAGAGTCGAAACATCGCGACTTCGGCTGAACTGAAAAAAGAACTCGCACAAATCATTGATCGAACTAGACTCCCGCCTGAGTTAACGAACTCCTTATAGCTCGTCCATTGGAGGGATCATCATGGCTCGACGGAGTAAGCCCAGCGACGCTGACCAGTCGCGTGCGTCGGCTAGTCTGGAAGACGTTTCCACAGCAAGTTCGGTCGCCGTGTGCGACCCGCCCAAAGCGCATACAGCCGCGCCGCACAACCTCGAACAACAGATTCGGTTTGAGTTGGAATCGCAGCACTCGTTCTCGTCGCTCGCCGTGCGACGCATCCCTGACGGAGTGTGCCTGCAAGCTATCTTACACTTCGACGACTCCCTGCCCGACATCACTTTGCTGGCTCGCAACATCGCTGGCGTTGAGCGAGTGATCAATCAACTGGTGGCCGTGAAACGCAGTTAGGGAACGAAGCGCCGGCCGCTTGGGTCAACGAGACCCCTAACTGCCGAAGAGCCTCTCGTTCTGAAACAGAGTCAGTGACTGAGTCCGCGCCTCTAGGAGCCTGTCCGAGTAGGCCGTGGGATAGGCTTCAAAGACGGTACCCTGATCGCGTTCGATGAACCGTGCACCCAGTTCGTTTGCGAATCGGCCTCTTCCAAGTCACTCGTCTTTCAAAGCGTCAGCTAACCACAAAGTTGCTGACGCTTTGAGTGCGCTGCACTCCCCCGCGTGAGGTTCTCAGTCGCGACTGAGCAAGCCCGCCTTTCAGTCCGCGCCCCTGTCGCCCGTTTCGACACGCAGTTCATCGTTGGCGGAACCAGCAAGGTGAGCGGACTCCGCAACGAGCCTGCGCTGTTTGGTCGCGCGAATTTGACAGGTTGCGTTCCCTCGAACGTCGTCCACGCATCAACCTTCGGCTTGCAATCCGAAGTCGCCTAACCACAATCCCGCCCCGCCTTTGTCGCACCAACCAGCGACATTTGATGCCGACTTCTGCGACGACCAAGGGGCGTCGCACAGAACGAAATCACCTCGAATTCTCGTCTGCCTCCTTCCCTCCGTTTTGGTTTTCCCACCGCACCAAAAGGACGCTTCATGAGTAGTCATGCGCCCGCACCGCCGGGAGCCGAAGGCTCTTGCGCGGATTGTCATTGCTCTGACCACACTCCTCCGCGACGAGGATTCCTCTATAAGTTTTTCGCCGGCGCGCTGAGCGTTGTCGCGGGGGTGATCCCCGGAGCTGCCGGGCTCGCGTTCTTCATGGACCCGCTGCTCCGCAAACCCAAGACCGGTGGCGGTGGCTCGGGCGGTGTCGTCAAAGACGCCGAGGGCTACATCAAGATGTCGATCCCGTTGGACGCCCTGCCCAACGATGGAGCCCCTCAAAAGTTTGCGGTGTTCGACGACATCATCAATGCGTGGAACAAGCAGCCGAATCAGCCGATCGGATCGGTGTGGCTGCGGAAGATCAACAATCAAGTCATTGCCTTTAATGTGACATGTCCCCACTTGGGCTGCGCTGTCGAGCATCGCAGTGCTCAAGGCGACTTCTACTGCCCGTGTCATACCAGTGCGTTCGCGCTGGATGGCAAGAAGCTCAATCAGATTCCACCGCGCGATATGGATAGCCTCGACGTGAAAGTCAGTGGCAACGACATCTGGATTAAGTTCCAGAACTTCCGAGGTGCGACCAGCGAAAAGGTGGTGTCATGATTCATCAACTTCTCGAATGGCTCGATCACCGCACCGGTGTCAAAGACCTGCTGCACGAAGCGTTGTTTGAACGCATTCCTGGTGGTGCTCGTTGGCGCTATGTCTGGGGAAGCGCGCTAGTCTTCACGTTCTCATTGCAGATGATTACGGGCATCTTCTTGCTGACCGCTTACTCGGGCAGCACTCAGACGGCTTGGGAAAGCGTCTATTACATCCAAGAGCAGATGACGCTCGGCTGGTTGGTGCGCGGTATCCATCACTTCGCCGCTCAAGCGATGACCGTGCTGCTCGCCTTCCACTTGATTCAGATCATTGTCGATGGTGCCTACAAAGCGCCGCGCGAAGTCAACTTCTGGCTCGGTCTGATTCTGATGCAGATCGTGTTGGGACTAGGTTTGACCGGCTATCTGCTGCCGTGGGATCAGAAGGGTTATTACGCGACTCAGGTCTCGACAAAGATCATGAGCGCCACGCCGCTTGTTGGTCCGGCATTGCAGATCATCGCTCAAGGTGGCAACGAGTACGGCCACGCCACGATCAGCCGCTTCCTCGCGATGCACGTAGTCATTCTGCCCGCGCTGCTGGTCGCATTCTTGGGCTTGCACATCTACGTGTTTCGACGTCACGGCATTCACGCCAAGACGCCTTACAAAGCCGCTGACGCCAGCTTCTGGCCTGACCAAGTTTTGAAGGACGCCGTGGCGGCTTTGGGAGTCCTCGCGGTAGTCATGGGCTTCGCCTACTTCAAAGGCGCGGAACTCAATCCCCCTGCCGACCCAGCCGATGCCTTCGAAGCTGCTCGGCCCGAGTGGTACTTCCTCTTCCTGTTCCGCTTCTTGAAGTTTGAAGCCGTCGAGCATCTGGGCCTGGCCTTTGGAGCGATCCATTTCCCCGGCTTCCTCTTCGCGGTGCTGGCGGCTGCTCCGATCATCGCTCGCTACAAGTGGGGCCATAAATTCAACGTGGCATTCTTGTGGCTCGTGATTGGTGGTGCTTCGCTGCTGACCGTGATGGCGATCGTCGAAGACGGTCGTAATGACGATCACCAAATGGCACTCAAAGAAGCCGAACGCGATTCGCACCGAGTTCGCGAACTCGCTCAAAGCGACACCATGATCCCGGTCGAAGGTGCCGTCTCGTTGCTGCGTAAGGATGCCTTCACTCAAGGTCCCAAGCTCTTCGCGAAGCATTGTGCGAGCTGCCATCGCTACGACGGACATAACGGCCGCGGGCGGCTGTTGAGGATCAACGACCCCGAAGATCCACGTTCAAAAACAGATCCCACGAATGCCAATAGGATCGCCGCTCATCCCGAAGCCACAGACCTTGCAGACTTCGGATCGCGAACATGGATGAAGTCCATCCTGCTCGATTACTCGAACCACCTTGGCGCGTTGAAGAACGCTCAATGGTTTAAGGACGACTTGCAGGCCAAGACCGACGGCAAGGACGTTGCGTTCGTAAACCCCACTGACTCCGAAATGGCATCGGCGGTGAATGACGAGTACGCCAAGCTCTTCAGCAAGCCTGAAAACGCCGAAGACTTGAATGCCGTTATCGAGTTCCTCGTCGCTCAGCGCAATCGTTCCGAAGCCGACAAGATCGATGCCAAGCTGGTTGCTCGTGGCAAAGAGATCCTGGATGGCGGCAAGCTGAAGGACGGGGCCACGATCACTCAATGCTCGAACTGCCACGACAAGATCGGCGGCAAGTTCGAAGTCGCGGACTCGGGCAACGGCTACCCAGACCTCGCGGGTTATGGTTCCAAGGAATGGCTCACCGCCTTCCTGAAGAACCCTGGTGGCGAGCAATTCTATGGCAAGAAGAATCGTATGCCCGCCTATGGCGACAAGCTGCGGCCTGATGAGTTGGACTTGCTGGTTCGCTGGATGACCGGCGACTTCTATCCGACTCACGTAGAAGAGTACGCGTCTCGCAAAGGCGAGCTGCCGAAAGCCAAGTAACCAGTCGGTAAAGAGCCGGGCCACTGAATCACTCAGTGGCCCGCTTCATTTCATGACCATCCCCAGCGATTACGTCACACCTTCGTTCTGCAATTCATGAGTCATCCGCCACACATACTCGACTGGATTGTTGAGACACATTGTGTCGCGGGGCACTCGATTGCTCTTCGCATTCCGCGCCGACCAGAAGCGGTTCTGGCTGATGTCGCGGCGAACTCGACACAGGATTCAGATCCTTATTGGGGCTACCTCTGGCCCAGCGCAGCAGTCCTCGCGAACTTGGTTCTGCAACATCCCTGGCTTCGCAACACGACTGCTCTCGAGCTGGGATGCGGCAGTGGATTGGTCGGCATCGCGGCACTCCAAACCGGACTCGATGTCACATTCAGCGACTTGGTGCCCGAGGCCGTGCAGCTCGCTCAAGAGAACGCCGTCGCGAACGGTTTTCTTCAGGCCAGGTCCGTGGTGCTCGATTGGCGACAGCCACTCAACCAGCAGTTCCATGTGTTGCTTGCGAGCGACGTGCTCTATCACCCCGAACTCCATCAACCGCTCGTTACGGTGATCGACCAGATGATGCACGCCGACGGGGAATGTTGGATAGCAGACCCCGGTCGTGATGTTGCTCGCGAGTTCTTGCAAGCACTCAGTGAGCGCGGCTTGGCCTATGTATTGCGCGACGCAGATGGCCACGACGTGCTGATGCCGTTGCCGGGTCGCTTCGTTTTGATCGTCGTCAAGAAGCGACAATAGAAAAGCTGCCAACTCACCTTCGCTGGAGCTTTCCTTCCATCGGGTCGAAGCCCCGGCCACCAGTGAAGTCTCTTAGAACCGGACGGCAACCATCTCCCGATGTTGTTCCTTCACGAGCAAAAAATCAGCCGGAACACGTCAGCGTTCGGTTCGAAAGTCGATTGACCGTCCGAACCGAACGCTGGCACGTTCCGGCTAATGAGTGTGCAAGTCGCAAAGTTATCGTGGCCGGTACTTAGAAACGTGGGCCATGCAACCAGAAGGCGATAGCAGCGAGTCCCAAAGCAGCAGCCAACCAAACTCGTGCTTCGCGATTTTCACGCCAGCGTTGGAAGGTGATCTCACCCAATGAATGAGGAAACGCACAAGGCACGAGTCGTGGCACTCGTCGCTTGTAGTCATCCCAAGCGTCTCCAAAGCTGTCGCTCAGGAATTGTTCTTCCGCTTTGATCGCCACAGAGATCGTAGTAATAACGACTCCACACAACAGAGCTCCCACGACCGGGTTGCCCACAAGTCCGCAGAATCCGATGACCATCAAGATCGACCCCAGATACAGCGGATGTCGGCACAGCGAATAAGCCCCCGACGTCGCGAGGACCAAGCGTTTGCGAACCAAAGACGCCGCCCAACTGCGAGTGGCAACACCCAACAGCAGAGTCACCAAGCTCGTTACCACGACTGGATCGGTGTAAGCCGTCAGGTCCCGCGGCTGATGTCGCACCGCGATCAGCCAAGCAATTGATATCACGACGGCAACCGCAGTCACCCGCACACGCCATCGAGAGAGGCGTTTGAAGTTAATGGCGGGCGCAACAGCGGCTGTGGCGGGTGGCGCTTGGACCGTTTGCAAGTTCTCCATAGACGGTACTTTCAAAAGTCGGAGTTCGTAGGGCACATCGACGAGCGGCTTAAGATGCAGTCGGACTCTAGTGCGACACTTCGAAATTCTCCCAGACCACTTTTTGACCCTTTTTTAGAAATGCTCGGAGCAGAAACTCGGGCCTAAAAACATCCACGTAGGAAGCCATTTTTTCACGCTACTCTGCCAGCGGGTTTCGGATGAGCCACATCAGTGACGCAAGGACGTTTGAAGCTGCAACTCGCCCCTGCCCCAACCATTTTGAAGCCTGAGAGGACAGGGACATTTTATCGTGAGAAAAGTCACTGCCTCGATCGGATGTCGACGCGGGGTTCGGAGGACTATGGTTCGGACCATCGCAGCATCAGTCTCGTCCCGTCCCATCGTACAGAGAGTCCTCGCGCATGAGTTCTTCATCTTCGCTCATCTCGGCTGATGAGCTGTGTCGCGTCTATCGCACCATGCAGATCATTCGGCAGACCGAGGAAGAACTCGCTCGCTGCCACCAACGCGGGCTCATTCACGGAGCGTGCCATACCTACGTCGGCGAGGAAGCCATCGCCTCGGCGGTGTGTGCTCATCTCACCGTGGCCGACAGTGTCTTCAGTACGCATCGCGGCCACGGCCATGCTCTGGCCAAAGGCATGCCACCCCGCGAGTTGATGGCCGAACTGTTCGGTCGTTCGACCGGTTGTTCGCGCGGACGAGGCGGCAGCATGCATCTCTTCTCGCCCGAGATCGGCATGATGGGGACCAGCGGCATTGTGGGACCATGCATCCTGCAAGCCTGCGGTGGCGGGTACAGCTCGAAGATCATGCAGAACGGCACGGTCGGCGTCGCGTTCTTCGGCGATGGAGCATCCAACAACGGAGCGTTCCACGAGGGCCTCAATATGGCCAGCATTTGGAAGCTGCCGGTCCTCTTCATTTGCGAGAACAACCAATTCGCCACCGAAGTCCCCTCCGCCTATGCCAGCGGCAATCCCAACATCGGGTCTCGCGCAGCGGCCTATGGCATTCCGGGATTCGAGCTAGATGGCAATGACGTGCTCGAAATTCATCGCGTCGCAGGTGAAGCGATCGCGCGGGCTCGTGCTGGTGGCGGACCAACTCTCATTGAGTGTAAGACTTATCGCACTCGTGCGCATGCCGAGGGTATGGGCGACTTCACCTACCGCACGCGCGAGGATGTCGAAGAGTGGAAGAAGCGTTGCCCCATTGGTCGGTTGAAGCAGGCTGTAGCCGATCGTCCATCGTCAGACGCTGCCAGTCTCCTCGAACAATTTGAAGAGATCGAAGCCGAGGTCGCCGCGCTCGTCAAAGCCGCGCGCGAATTCGCGGAAGCCAGTCCGGTACCTGAACCGTCCACCGCAACCGAGCACGTTTACTCGATTACAACTCGCAACATCCCTAAGCCCGCAACTCCTGCCACGCGCAACATCACGTACTCGCAAGCGACGCTTGAAGCGCTGACCGAAGAGATGGCTACCAACGACAAGATCTTTGTGATGGGCGAAGGCATCGGAAAACGCGGCGGCAACTTCGTCACCACCAAGGGCCTCTACGAACTGCACGGTCCCGATCGGTTGTGCGATACGCCCATCTGCGAGCGCGGCTTTGTCGGATTGGCTTGTGGAGCAGCGATGACGGGTACTCGTCCCGTCATCGACTTCATGTTCGCCGACTTCGTGCTCGATAGCGTCGGCGAGATCGTCAACCAGATTGCCAAGATGCAGTACATGTCGAGCGGTCGTTTGAAGATGCCGGTGCTCTTACGCGGTTGCATCGGCATTGGTCACTCGGCGGCGACGCATCACTCGGGCAGCTATTACGGCCTGTATGGACAAGTCCCCGGCCTGCGCGTCGTTGTGCCATCGTCGCCCGCAGATGCCAAGGGGCTCTTGAAGCATGCTTTGCGTTGCGATGATCCCGTCGTGTTCTTGGAGCATCGCGAGATCCTGCAAGTCAAAGGCCCGGTGCCCGAAGGCGACTACGAAATTGAATTCGGACAAGCTCGCGTCGTGCGTGAAGGGCGTCATGTCACTGTGGTGGCACTCGCGCGCGTGGTGCATCACACGTTGTCCGTCTGCGACGAACTCGAAGCCGCCGGCATCTCTGTCGAGATCATCGACCCGCGCACGATCTCGCCGCTCGACACCGCCACGATCTTGAAGTCTGTCGCGAAGACCGGGCGACTATTGATCGTCGACGAACCTCCGGCTCAGTACGGCTTCAGCGCCGAGATCGCAGCGCGAGTTGTCGACGAAGGCTTCAACGACCTCGACGCGCCGATTCGGCGTCTGACCGGAGCGTTCTGTCCCACGCCCTATAGCCCGTCGCTCGAAAACGTCGTCGTCCCGCAACCTCAAGATATCGCCGCTGCAATTCGTGACTTGATGGAGGAGTAACGGAACGGTCCTGTCCCACTTCAGAACAGATCAAAGGACATGCCCCAATGATCGAAGACGATGATGACGGCGACGAGATATTCCAGATCGAACCCAAGCAGCGATCGTCGTTGTTGACTCGAATGCCGTGGTGGCTGATCGGCACGTTGGCCATGTTGATTGGCGAACTGTCGCATCAGTCCTTCGGCGTCATCGTCTTATGTCTGAAGTTTGGCTGGAACAACTTCGTGACCGGACTGTGGCTGCGACGACGCGACATTGACCATGTTCGAGGCAAGGTCTGCGGTTGGTTCTATTGGTCCAAAGGGCTCTGGCAGGTAAGTCTCTCGGGATTCGGCTGCGCGCTCGCGTTGTCGATCTTTTCCGAGTTCAGTGACTTGGCCATGGAAGGCATCACGTGCCTATTGGTCTGCATGGTGAGCGCGGTGTTTGCGGACGTGGCGACATGCGTCGCGGTCTGGTCGAGCTGGTGGCACAGACGCCCCGTTTGGCTGAGCTCCGACCTTCATGAATGTCAGAAACGAAATGAGTGGCCGCCGCATCCGCCCACCCGTCCAACGAACGGCGTTACCGGCCTTTTGGTCCTGACATGCGGGTTGACGTACATCGTGTCGTTCATTTGGACCGCAATCGAAGTCTTTGAGTTAGCCCATCGAGCCAACGCCAAAGGCAAACAGTTTTGGGATACGGTGGGCTTCGTCTTCTGCGGCCTCTTTCTTTTCATCATGCCGATCGTGCTGATGCTGCTCATCAAAGCCATCATTAGACGAGTTGAAGCAACCTCGCCCAGCGTGTGTTGGCACATCGACTACGAATCGACATCGAACACACTCTTACCCGAGTTCGATCAACTTCAGGCTTGATGCCAGCGACCTGCGTGGACCAAGTCGCGAAGTCGCTGGCATCCATAGATGGCTTGTGGTCCTATTCGCTTCAGTGCGTTTGACTTAGAGCCTCGATTGTCGACGCGGCAGATTCACATGAAGCCGGGACAGAGCCAGTCCCGCAACGGAGCACTTCGCGAATGACGCAGCAACTACGAGCCGGCATGGTCGGCATGGGCATGATCTTTGACGAAACCTATCGACCGTTTTTCGAGAAGGCTCGGGCGGCTGGTCTGTATGACCGACGCTTTGGCGATGTCGATGTCCAACTGGCTGCGGTGGCGACGAAGACCGGCAAGCGAGCGGACGCTTATCTGCAGTCTGCCGGAGAGAAGATCCATCGCTTTCAAAACTTTGTCGGAGACCACGCCGCTCAGGAGATGGTCAAAGCTGGCGTCGACTTTGCCTGCGTCGCGACTCCCGATGATCGCCACTTCGCCGCTTCAAAAGCCGTGCTGGAGTCCGGGGCTCATCTGCTGGTTGAAAAGCCGTCGGTGTTGAAGCTGCAAGAACTGGATGAGCTGGTGGCGTTGGCTCAACAAAAAGGTCTGCTGGCCAAAGTCGTCTAT
Source organism: Planctomycetaceae bacterium (assembly GCA_900299185.1). Taxonomy (GTDB): domain Bacteria; phylum Planctomycetota; class Planctomycetia; order Planctomycetales; family Planctomycetaceae; genus AM-0621. The sequence goes on along the minus strand of OMIV01000163.1, from coordinate 7,173 downwards.
CACAAGTTGCTAGATCCCGATCACAAGAAGCTCCGCACCTTCGTGCATGACGGCGTCTTTCAGCACGTCAACAACGGGTATTGCTCGCTGTTGGAACCCAAGCAAATCTCGGGAGCGCAGTTCTCAGAGTGGATCACCGGGCGCAATCCCGGCACCTACGTGGCGTGCCACTACATCAAGCTGATCGACTTCACGTTCGGCGGCCGTCTGAAGACCGTGACTGCGTCGGGCCAACGAGGCATCGTCGGACCAAAGCACGGAACGACGTGGGACAGTACTCAGATGAAGATGATCTACGAATACGCTGATGGTCGCGAAGCGGCGTTCGACATCCACACCTCGTGGGTCACGCCGGACAACTTCCCCGGCTATGTGGAACAAGAAGTACAATTCCGATTCGACAACGGCATTTGGAACGCTCACTCGCGGAAGCGAGGCATCGAATGCACGGTCGAAGGACTGACTCCAACCAAGCTCAAGACGACCATGAATACTCACTACAACGGCACGTTCGTTGAACCGTGGGGCGAGCGTTCTCAGCGTGGCTACGGCATCGAAGTCTTGGAGCGATTCGCACGCGAAGTCTCGTATGTCGAGTTCGCGGGCGACAAAAATCAACGAACCGAGCGACTCAACGAGATGCGAGCCCTGGCCTACAACGACTTGGCATCGGACCGTCAAACAGTCGCTGCAGTGCAAGCACTCGAAGCCATCTTGGCAAAAGCCGCCGCCGGTCATCCCGACTGCGTAGTACGAGTCAACGACGCGCGCGGCGGACTCGTCCTCTACCAACCCGGTTCCCCCGAGCCCGACGTACTTTACGGCCCCCGAGTGTGATATAGGGTCAGCTCCACAGAGTCGGCCTTCTTCCTGCGACAGCGCGAGCATCAATCTGGTCCGCGCTGTCATCGTCCTCGCGCTCGCTGATTGCTTTCAACATTCCTCGTCCACCATCGATTCACTCATGATCTTCGTTCTCGATAACTACGACTCCTTTACCTACAACCTGGTCCAACGCTTGGGCGAGACCGACTCGTCGCTCGACATCCGAGTGGAACGCAACGACCAAATCACGCTCGATGAAATCGAAGCTCTTAAGCCCGAGCGAATCATCATTTCGCCCGGCCCCTGCACGCCGGCTGAAGCGGGACTTTCCAAAGCGGTCATTGAGCAATTTGGACCTCGCATGCCAGTGCTGGGAGTGTGCCTTGGGCATCAATGCATAGGCGAAGTTTTTGGAGGCAAGGTCGTGCGAGCCCCCGAGCTGATGCACGGCAAGGTCTCGCAGATTCATCACGACGGCCGCGGACTGTTTGCCAGCTTGCCAAACCCCTTCACCGCGACGCGTTATCACAGCTTGATCGTGCTCGAAGACACACTGCCGGATTTTGTGGAGGTCTCTGCATGGACCTCGGGCGAAGGTCAACCGCGTTTGGTCATGGGACTGCGACACAAACAACATCCAATCCACGGCGTGCAATTTCACCCCGAGAGTTACCTCACTGCCGAACCTGGAATTCAAATCCTCAAGAACTTCTTGGCGATGTAAGGCGTCGCCGACAGAACCAGAGATGAAGTCGTCCCGAATTGAGCCGCAAAGTGCTAGCAGTGGCTCACTCCGATATCTGCGGCTCGCGTTTCTTCGAGTTATCAATCTCACTCGCGTCACCTGAAGTTCAAGGCTTGAAAACACACCAGCACCTTGCCGGTCGCGTGCATTAACACAAATGGCGAACAGCCCTCGATTCATCGCGTGAACTCATTCCATGAATAAAGCCTTCGTCAAAGAGCAAGACTCGGACGCGAGCCATTGCCCCAACTGCAAATCGCTGGGGCGACCAGTTGGTCGCAGCACATTGGACTCCATGCTGAAGCCAGACTTCCGTACCGAAGTCGCCAGCACGGCCATGTTCTGCCCGTTCGATGGTTGTAAGATCGCCTACTTCGACTCGTTTGATCGAGTCGCGACGATCGACATGCTGGTACGCCCCGTTTATCCCAAAGACCTAACGGCACCGCTTTGCCCCTGCTTCGGCCTGACGCTTGATGACATTCAGGCCGACGTGGATGAAGGCGTCGTTTCTCGGACGCGAGACGCCGTGCAAAAGGCCAAGTCGCCAGCAGCTCGCTGTTCCACGATGTCGCCGACCGGAACGTCATGTGTGCAAGACATCCAACGCTGCTACCGACAGATCCGAGGACCGGAGTAAGTCGGACATCGAGGTTTCGTCGTCCGTCGACTTGATTAGCCCGACCTCTCAGCGAGGTTGCATTGCGGCATCACGCCGTAGTTCGTGATCGATCTCTCAAGCGACAACAACCCGCACCAGGGATGTCGAGTCTTGTTGAGGTGCCGCAACTCCGTCCGACCGCCTCCGGAATTCGGGGTTATCTCTCTTCAGTGACTGTCAGCGAGTCAGAGGGCTCGGCGTGTTGATGCGCTGCGAGTGCTGACTTGCTTTACTCAACTGAGGAGTCGGCATTTCATGACACCGCTTCGTTTCAAGCCGCTAGTGAAGCGCGCTCGCTGGGGAGGCACTCGATTAGGCTCGGTACTCGGTAAGCCCACTGGCACCGAGACCGACTACGCTGAGAGCTGGGAGTTCAGCGACCACGGAGCAGACCAATCGGTCATCGTCGGCGGTCCTTGGGATGGCATCACCATGCAAGACTTCACTCGTCACTACAACGCAGCACTCTTTGGCCGACACGCAGGGCTTAAGCAATTTCCGCTGCTCGTGAAGTTTCTGGATGCCAGCGATCGACTCTCGGTTCAAGTACATCCCAACGACATACAAGCTCGCATTCTGCACCCCGGAGAGAATGGCAAGACCGAAGCTTGGGTGATCGTCGATGCCGCGCCGGGCGCTAGCGTTTATGCCGGCTTGAAGCAGCACGTCGACCAGTTCCGGCTCGAACAACATCTGCAGAACGACACGATCGAAGAATGCCTGCATCGCGTCGAAGTGCAGCCCGGCGATTGCATCTTCATCCCGGCAGGCACCGTGCATGCGATCGGCGAAGGCATCTTGCTGGCCGAGGTGCAGCAATCCAGCGACCTCACCTATCGCCTCTCCGATTGGGGCCGCATGGGAGCCGATGGCAAACCTCGCCAATTGCATATCGAAGAATCGTTAGCGTGCATCGATTGGGACCGAGGCCCCGTCAATCCCACTCGTTCCAAGTCCGTCGTCTCACTCCATGAAAGGTCGGGCCAGTTCTACAACACGGACGAGATCGCCGCATGCGAGTACTTCGTCTTACATCGCCATTCCGGCACGGTGCCCTTCCCACTCCATGAGCAGGGATGCTTCCATGCGTTGCTCGTTCTGGACGGCGAAGGCGATCTGGTCTGCGGCTTCGAGCGTATCGAGCTGCGACGAGGATCTTCGGTCCTCATTCCCGCCGTGTGCTCGGGCGATATCGAACTCGTCCCAAATGGCAGCCTCACCGTCTTAGACGCATTCCTGCCAGCCAAGACGGCATGGAAACCCGAGGACCAAGCGGTGGAAGTGGAAGAAGTCGTACTGGTTTAAGCAGGCTCTTGGGAGATGCGAGTCACGGAGCGACTCGCATACGTAGCTCAGTCGCTCCGCGACTGAGATCAGCAACCTGAAGCATCAGCATTGAAGTCGCTCGGCTTCACTCGCCTCGATATCGATCCAGCTTGTGAAACGAGCTCCGGGTTCCAGCACTAGCCAACCCGCTGGAGTCCCTTGAGCTTCGAGATTGATCGCGTCCGTCATGCAGGTGTAAGGCTCGAAGCAGATCGAATCGCGCTGCGGCGGTGTGTAGATCACGAGTTCGGGATAATGACCCGGCGTCGCTTGACGGACTCGCAAACCCGCCGCCGTATCGCGCAGCTCGCAAACAATCTCGTCCGCTGGCAGCACGCCGAATCCGTTATCTAGCGGACGAGCACCAAACTGCTGACCGCCGATCAAATCCAGTCCCTCAGGGATCGGCAGACGACGACCACTCGGCAAGCACTCGGTGAGATCCCAGCAATCTCGAACCGGCGCAAACGCAAGGCAATCAGAAGGCTTCGATCCCGTCGCGAGCGGCACCTTGAAATAGGTGTGAGTGCCAAAACCAAACGGCAGCGGCTGAGTGTCGGGATTGATGACCTCTATGTCGGTCCGCAACTTGGCACCGACCACCGTGTACTTCAGGCGGATGATGCAATCTGCCGGCCACAATGACCGACGATTGGGAGCATCCACGCTCAATTGAAACTCGCCCGTGGCCGACGACTCCGTCTGCTCAACGACACGCCAAGGAACGTCGATGCTAAACCCGTGAATGGCGTTGCCGGTGCGGTCATACGGAGCAACCTCGGCGGGAATGAAATAGTCCTTACCGGCCCATTTGAATCGCCCACCGGCAATCCGATTCGGAAACGGAAACAAGACCGGAACACCGTTCCCCGATGGCCGCCCTGCCCCGGTTTCGAAGCCAGGCTCCGAGTCAATCACATCGACCACTCGACCACCGACAGCGGCTTTGAATTCAAAACAGTTGAAGCCGCGATTCACGGCGATACGCGCGAAAGAACCCGACTGCGAATCGCGCAACGTGAGAATCGACATGTCACAAATCCTCCAGGAAGAAAACCAATCTCAGTCGCAGAGCGACTGAGCTACGTAAACGAGTCGCTCCGCGACTCGCAGCAGCAGCATGAGCCCCAAGGCAAGCAAGACACACTCAAGCGATCTCAATCTCGCGATAGCTGCGATCGAGAATCTGCATCGTGTGCAACACACGAATGGGCCGTTTGAGTTGCAGCAAGTGCGACTCGATCTGAGTCATGCAGCCGATGTTTCCTGTCGCAACTGCAATCGCTCCGGTCGACGCAATCGACTCGGCCTTTTGTCGCCCCAACTCAGCGGCAGTTTCGGGCTGCTCGATGTTGTAAGTCCCGGCGGATCCGCAACAGATCTCACCGTTAGGCACTTCCAGCAATTGCAGATTCGGAATCGCCGAGAGCAACTGACGCGGCTGCGACTTCACCTTCTGCGCATGAGCCAAGTGGCAAGCATCATGAAACGCCACTTTCGTCTTTTGCTTCAAAGCTGGAGGAGTAGCGATGCCCAGCCCAGCCAAGAACTTGCTGACATCCTGCAAACGAGACGAGAACTCTCGCGCGGCCGCTTCTTCGGGATCGCCGTGCAGCCACAGCGGATACTCATGCATGCCCGAGCCGCAGCCCGCAGCATTGGTGAGGATGGCATCCACGTCTTTGGGGAAGACTTGAATGTTGTGCTTGGCCTGCGACTTGGCTCGATTGAGCGCTCCCGTGTGAGCCGCCAGTGCTCCACAACAAACTTGGTTCCACGGAATCACGGTCTCGACTCCGTTCTTCGCCAGTACACGCAACGTGGCCCAATTGATATCCGGCGCCAGCACTTGCTGAGCACATCCCGCCAAGAGAGCTACCCGTGCTCGACGCGGACCTTCGGCGGGATAGATCTCCGGCAACGGTTGAGCCTTCGGAAGTTGGTCCGGAAGCAAATCGAGCATTGTGCGAAGACGCCCCGGCAACATCCCCTTCAGCAGTTTTCCGACGGCCCCCATGCGAGCAGCCAACCGAAAGCGACCAGGATGCGGCAACGTTTCCAACACGAACCAGCGCAGCAATCGATCGAACGCTGTGCGCTCACGTAGTTCTTCGGCACGAGCTCGGAAGGGAGTGATGATCTCGCCGTATTGCACTCCCGACGGGCACGCGGTCACGCAACCGACACATCCCAAACAGCGATCCAGATACGGTAAGGATTCTTCCAGATCGACACGGCCTTCGAGCACTTCCTTCATGAGAAAGATGCGACCGCGCGGGGAATCCATCTCTTCGCCCATGACCTGATAAGTCGGACAAACTGGCAAACAGAAGCCGCAGTGGACGCACTTCTGAATGTTCTCGGCAATCGGCTCGCTCAGCGAACCAAGCTCTTCAACGGGAATGTGATGTTGCATGTCAGACTCAGAAAAGACGCGATTCCAATTCACTCCGCAAGTTCGGACGACCGGAGAGTGGCGGTTGTAAGCGGGGCAGCAGTTGCACGACAGGCAACGCCCCGGCTCGATTGGCCAAAGCTGCATGGCCTAAAACGTTCGAGAGCAACCCGCGATCGATGGTGTTCTCCATGAGCAGCAGCTCGTCGACGATGTCATCGGAGATTCGATTACAGGGAAGGACATCAAACGGCTCGCTGGTCGGCTCCCAGAAACTCGCGCAGCCAATTGTCGTGCGGGTAGGGATGGCCTTTGTGCTGTCGAAATGCCTCGCCGTAGGCAGCTCCGATGATCTGACCGCGTTGCTTGCTCCAGCGCTCGTTGCTGTTGAGGTACTCATCAATCCCATGCTGCTTGAGTAACCAACCTCGTTGACTCGCGTGGCACGCCAACATGCGTTGCTTCAACTCAAACGTCCGACTGATGTCGATTACGAACTCGGGTTCGATCGACCGACCGAACCAATCGATCCCTTCAATCGGATCGACGTAGTAAAGGTGCGGAATCCGAGTGGTGGCAACGGCCGGATTCAATTGCCGAGTGTCGTAATTTGGAATCGGCGCGTTGAAGCAGGCATCTCTAACGAGCAAGCTCGTCTGCTCATGATCCGGCATGTAATCAACCGGAGGCGCAGTAAAGACGACATCGGGACGCACGCGACGCAGGACTTCAGTCACGCGACGTCGCGAGTCGTTATCAAACACGATGCTCAGATCACGAAACTCTAAGCAGAGGTAATCGGCCCCCATCAAGTCGGCCGCGGCCTGCGCTTCAGCACGACGAGTCTTCGCGATCTCAGCACAGCCCAATTCGGCACTGCCACAATCGCCGGGAGTCATCGTCGCAATGGTGATGTGACACCCACGTTCCTTGAGCAGAGCCAAGGTTCCGGCACATTGGAATTCGATGTCGTCTGGATGGGCATGAATCGCGAGAACTCGCGGAGCAGATTGGCTCATAGCATCGCAGCCTTAGTGTTGAACGGACTAAGACGAGCTATCTCGAAACTCGCATGAGTCTCTGCATCGAAGTGCCGAACACCGACAGTGATCGGCCACATGCTCGTCGTCTCTGACCGCTCAACTTAGCAACCGCCGACTCATTCGCCGATGCCGAGACTGCGTTCAATCTCCAGGCTCTTCTCAGAGAACAAAAGGCGTT
>OMIV01000162.1 GCA_900299185.1 Planctomycetaceae bacterium | reverse complement strand
TTCGTCGGCAGCGTCAGATGTGTATAAGAGACAGGATTGAAGCATCCTTTCCAGTTTTCGCAACGCTTTGTAATGCTTCTTGCGAGCCGGATTGGTGTACCGCCGCAAATGTTCGTCCGTGCTTTGATGTTTGTGGGCTAAGTGCAAGGATGCGGTTTCTCCCCCGGCGATATTGCGAATAAAAGTAGCGGATGTATCCCGCAAACTGTTGAATGGCAGTCGGCGGATTTTGTGATCCTTGCTGACTCGATCAAGCAGACGATTCCACATATTAGGAATGGCCTGCTTTCGGTTTCCCGCCTTGGTTTTTTCCCAATAGGGATGCAGGTTGTCGGTAAGGAGTAAAAAATCTTCGGGGTGATTCTGCTTGCTTCGCCGGTCCATCGCCCACCGCAAGGCTTGTTCGGTCTGTCGCCAGAGTAGATGCAGGGACCGGGTTTTCTTTTTGCGGCGGATTCGTTTGATAAAGCTCGGCTTACCCTCTTCGTCGGTAAGGTGCAGATGGCTTACACGCAAGCGGCCCGCTTGGTCGGCACCGTAGGAGCAGTTCAGCCCCAGCAGTAAAAACACCCGTTCGATGGGCAGGGCATATTCGTTCAAAAGTTTTAATTCATCAATCGTCCAGATTTCAACGTCCTTGGCCTCATGCTCAACGTCACTGTCGAGTTCCCGTGGTCGGCGGGAAATGGCGTCATAATCTTCGGGCTTTCGCCAGTTCCAATCCTTCGATAAATGCAACCAGCGAAAGAACCGGCCAAGCTCCCCAAGATAATTTGAACAGCTTTTTCGACTCATCGGCTTGCCGTATCGCTTAGACACCGGGCGGCGGCGGAAGATGGCAAAGATTTCGTCGGTGCCTTGGAAGTCCTGCAAGGCTCCCAAGTCCAAATTGGGGACGTAGGTGATGATCGTTCTTAATTGGTCAATTTTCGTTTTGCCGTTGTCGTTCAGGGTGCCATCGGTCGGGTCAAGATAATCTCGCTGGATGTGTTGCCGGTAGGCTTCAATGGCGTCGTGCAAATTCTGGCCAACAGCGTTCGGCGTCCCAAGGGACTCGGCAAGTTCCTTTTGCGATTGCAAGACCGCCCGAACCTGTGCTTCCCGGCCCACCTGCAAAAGATGCTCGCAAGATGGGTCGATAACGACCGGCACTTTCAGTTGCCGGGACCAGACGTTAAATCGCTGGAACAGCTTGTCTTCGGGTTCCCAACTGTACTTGAGAACAACCAGCGGTTCGCCCTGTGCAACCGCCTTGGCAGCGTTTAAGTGCCATTCGTCCCATGTGTCCCTGCGTAACCAGCGGACAAATTCTTTCCAGAGGGTCGCAATGGCTTCTAAACGAGCGACGGCGGCTTCCTTGTCATGGCCCAAATAAAACTTGGGCTGGCTGCCGTTGGGGAGTTTCCCCAGATTGCGAATGTATCCCCGCTTCGTCCGCTTTAGATTTGTCTCACGCATCTCCAATACCCGCCAAACTGCATGGTCTGATTACGGCAGCGAACCCGTAAAAAAGATCGCCACCAGACATTATCAGATCAAATTCAGACCATTCTGGCAAGTTTTTCTGCCTTATCGACCCTAAAGTGAGGCATCTGGAAATGACGTAAACGCAAACAAAAAGACCACTTGCGACATTTTCGCAAGTGGTCTGATAGTGGAGGCGGGGGGAATCGAACCCCCGTCCTGATGTCCCTTGGTGATGGCTTCTACGAGCGTAGTCGCGTTGATTGAGTCTCGCATCGGTCGGCTCAGCGGACAAAGCCTTCCTCAGCCAGCTTGTAACTTTTCTTGTGTCAGCCGTAACTAGCAATGAACTGACACCAGCCTGAATTTTGGCCGGCTTTTGGACTCCTCAGGCAGGGATTCCGCAGTCGGCGTAACCTTTATTTAGGCTACGAGTGCATAATGCCGATTGGCAGTTAATTTTTTGATCAGCTATTAACGTGGCAAACTGATCAACCACGGCACGCCACCATCATCTTGGATAACCCAGTCGATACCGGTCGCCCCCCTTTGAGAAACTGAAGCTTGTTGCCGCTGCGGAAGTTCGCAGCGAGTTCTGCCAACCAACATGACTTCCTCAGTCGCGGCGGATTATGCCCAGCATGTTGAGTCGGTCAATGGGCTGTTGAGACTGAAGTTGAAAGCTTGCCAACTTCAGTCTCACTGATGCTTACGAGGCATCGCGATGCCTCTGCATGTTCTGCGAGTCTTCTCTATTGAGTGCGATGCTACTCGGTCATTCCTTTCGCAGTGTGTGGACTTTGGTCGGTCGGCAGAGTTCGAGTGGTTCTTTAAGGCCGATCAGCCATCCAATCCCGGCATAGACGATGACTGACGCCGAGACTTCAATGGCGGTCTTCAGCAGACGAATTCTGGAACTGTGCTCGGGCATGATCGATTGAAGCAAACTTTCGGTAGCGAAAAACACGCAGCACATGACCGTTGTCGCGATGGCTGTGCGCATTCCAGTTGCTGACAGTAATCGCCAATCGACGGAGCTTGTTTTGCGGTGCAGCTCAATGACCGTCAGTACGCATTGAGTTGCTGTGGCTAATGACGTTGCCAACGCGAGGCCGCGGGCTCCAAGTGGATAGATCAATGCGACGTTCAACACGATGTTGAGGACAGCGATGGCGAGTCCGATTCGCAAAGGCGTTGCGCGATCACCGCAGGCATAGAACGCTCTTTGTGAGATCATTAGACCGCAGGCGGCCCAAACGCCGAGAGCGTACATCGCGATGATCGATGCCGTTTGTTGCGAGTCGCGAACATCGAACTTTCCGCGTTGAAAGAGCAACTCGGTCAGTGGTTCTGCGATTAGAACCAGACCCATGCTTGCTGGCACACCGATGGCAACGACGAGTCTCAAGCCGCGCGTTAGGTCTGCTCGAAACAGATCGAATTGGCGCCGCTCAGCATGCAGAGTTAGTACTGGGTAAATGACCGTGCCGAGTGCCGCGCCAAAGACTCCGATTGGGAATTGCAACATGCGCTGCCCGATGTACAGCGCGTGCGTTGTCCCCGCAGTGAGCGGATAGTGATTGAGCCAACCAGCTTCACCGTCGACTGGTGCCGTAAATATCCACGCGAAGATGCTGTCCGAAGCGGTGTTGAGTTGAGTGATGGATAAGCCCAGTACGACAGGCAACATCGTGCGAGTGATCTCGACCACACGACTGCGACTGGTGGTCCAATCCAGCTCGAAGCGAAAGCCCACCGAATGCAAGGCTGGTACGCATAGCAGAACTTGCAGGATGCCGATGGCGACGATGCTCCATGAGACTCCGTAGATTCGATTCTCTGCGGTCAGTGACGTTTGACCGAGGCACCATGCTGAGACGATCCACAAGGCATTCAGTGCGATTGGATACAACGCTGGGAGTGTAAATTGTCCGAGGCCATGCATGATGGCCGAGGCTTGTGCGACGACGCAGACCAGCAAGAGGTATGGCGTCAACAACATGAGCAGGTTGAGCAACAGCAGCGCCTCATAGGGCAGGGCGAGCGTCAAACTGATTGCCGCTAAAACTGCTTCTGTCAGAATTACGACACACAACAACGCGAGCGCGATTACCAACAACACTGCTGTGCCTGTGCGATGAGCGGCTTCTAGCCCTCCTTGTTCACGGTCACGAAGGAATACCGGAAGAAACGCAGTCGACAACGCTCCTTCACCGAACAGTTGCCGGGCCATGTTGGGGACTCGAAAAGCCAACGCAAAAGCATCGCTGATCGCTCCATTGCCGAATTGAGCGGCCATGATGGAATCGCGAATCAAGCCTGCCACACGGCTGATGAGCGTCAGGACTCCGACCGATCGAACTCGCCTGAGTACTCCTCCATGATGGTCGGTCGACTCGGTCAAAATGGTTTCCATTTCCGATGCGTTGCGGTTGGTGGCTCTCGGCTACAAGGTCTTCAAGTACTCGAGCACTTGTTGCTTCTCGATGTCGGTGAGTTTGTTGGGGAAGTCATGGCCGCCGGCGGTCTTGCCACGAATCCGAGTGTCGAAGTATTGGCGCCTGGCATAAGCCGAGCTGGTCTTGGGTAACTCTTGGAAGGTTTCTACTTCCAGCCCGACTCGTTGTTGGTCGTAGCCGTCTTCCGTTCGCTTCCAAATCGAAAGTCGCTCGGCGGGATGAAGTACGTGCCAAAGAGTGGGGACGGAGCCGTTATGAAAGTACGGCGCTGAGGCCCAAATGCCGTCTAGTGGAGGTGCGACATATCCCATCGTGTCGACTTCGACGGGATCCTTGCCGTAGCGACTCATCCAACCAGCCTTCATCCATTGGCGATGTTCGCGAGTTAGGGCTTCGAGTCGGATTCGATCTGTTTTCACGACATCGATCGGAATGGTCTGCTGCTCATAAGTGGGCTTCTCGCTGTAAGTTCCATGACAACTTGAGCAATGCGTTTCGAAGACCCGTTTCCCTTGAGTCGCTAGTGGTTGATCGATCGCGAAGGGATACTTGGGGGCTTCGACCGATTCGATCCAGGCCAGAATGTCTGCGAAGTCTGACTCCCAAGCATTGAGCTGCTCGGGACCATGCGATGGCAGTAATAAAAATTGCATCAAGACGCGAGCATTCTTGGGGGCGAAGCCATCGGCGTAGAGCGAGCGTTTCTTTTTCACGTTCCAAAACGGCGGTGCGTCCATGTCGTGATGGTCAAGTTTGGGCTCGGGACGGCTGCGGTCGACTTGCATGTCGGGCAATCTCAAGTTGCCCAGAGCGATTCCAAAGATGACTGAGTTTGTCGTGCCGTGTGTGGTGCCTAGCGGCATTTTCAGAGACGCCAAATCGAGATGGCCTGGGCGCTTCAGTTGCTTGAGTTTCGTGATGCGAACATCTTCCGTGAGCGAGTGCAGGGCTGTGTGTGAGTTGCCCAATCCTGGGATCACCTTTCCGGCCACTTTGCCTCCATGACAGGCGAGGCAATTCATCACCCATCCATTTTTGCCGTCGTCGACGTAGCCCAACGCTCGACCTTGGTCGTTGTTATTCGGAGCTTCTATCAGGCCATAACGCGAGAACGTCAGGCGACGTCGCTCGGCGGGTGTCGCTGCTGCGGCGAGTTCACGTTCAGGCGACGGCCAGGCTTGCCACAGATTGTCGAAGACTTGCTGATCGAAGTCCGGTGGCAGGTAAGTTTTCGTACGGAGTAGTTGCCAACCACGCTCTGCGGATGGTTCTGCTCCGCAGACGACGAGAGAGTCGAAGAGCGTGAATGCTGCAGCGAGGGCAAGAACGCGAATTGGCATTGGGCAACCTCTGAAGTCAGTTGAGTTCGACGCAGCGGAACATGGCGACTTCTGTTGCTGACAAAACGAACGCCGCGCGGATGTCACCGTCGCGGCGTTGCTTTGTCGTTGGATTAAGTTCGACGAGAGCAATTCCAACTCGTCGATCGAGTTGCTCTCGGTTTGGCTAGTATCGCGCCAGGTCGCCGGCTTGCTTGAGATTCAACGCAGAGACAATCCGTTGCGCCTCCACGGTCATAAACCGTAATTCGCTGCCGATGGCGATGAATTGCCAACCTTCAGCAATCCGCTTTTGAACTTGCTCGGTGGTTTGGACATGCAAGCCCACTGGAGTGCCCGTCTTCTTGCCTGCGGCCAAAATGCGTTGCAGCATGGCTTCGAACGCCTCGGGGCTTGGGTCTTTTCCGTCAGGGCCTCGCATCTGGAACTGAAGGTCGTTCGGGCCAACGAAGATCGCGTCGACACCGGGCAATGAATAGATCTCTTCGGCGTTGTCGACACCTTGCGGCGATTCGGTTTGCAGAATGACAAGGATCTCGTCGTTCGCGTACTTGTAGTAGTCGCCTGCGGTCGCACCCCAATTGAGAGCATGCAACGAACCACCAATAGAGCGGTTACCGGTTGGCGGATACTTAGCGGCTGCGATTGCGAGCTTGGCTTCTTCTACGGTGTTGACCATCGGCACGACGATGCCATGTGCGCCGGCGTCGAGAACTCGTTTGATGTTTTCGTGAGTACCGCGCGGCACTCGCGCCAGTGGGACGCAACCGGCATCAGCAATCGCACCGAAGCAGTTCGACGCGGAACTCCAATCGATTGGCGAGTGCTCAAGATCGACCGTAAGCCACGGAAAGCCGACGCGGGCCATGACTCGGGATGCGAACACGTCACCCAGAGATAACCACGTTCCGACTTGTGGTTGGCCAGCTTTCAACGCTGCTTTGACCGGGTTCTTCTTCATGATGGCAGGAGTTCCTGACTGGTTGAGGGGAGCAAGGATGGAATGAGTGATGGGGACTGCGAGGACTTGGTGCTAAACGTAACCAGTTCAATTCGCTGGAGTGATTCTTGGTCTACACCACAGCAGAGAGCCGCTTCAAATCTCGGTGAGTCATCGGTTGTTGCTCGCAAGTTGCCGTTCGATGCAATGACGCATTGCAAGGTTTGCTGAGCTGGATGCTAGACGACCAATTGAAGCTGGTCCGTCGTTTGAATGACTGGGAGACTCATGTCATTCGAACGAAACTCGATAGCAAGCTCACTCGCAAGCGATGCCAATCACGATCGAAGTTGCCAGGAGAAGCATCTCCGACGGACTTCTTCAGCCGAGATGCCTAGCGTGCCTTCTTCTTACACAGATGCAGTTCTTCGGGGGTCACGATCCAGCCTCGACACTTCTCTGCGCCGCATCCGCACGGGATGGCAGCGTCCGCAGGCCATTCGTAATCGATGGTAATTTCCGCCTCAGGCTGAATGTTGCGGATGGCTTCGACGACGACTTTGTAGTCTTCGACAGGCGCATCATCGTCCGCGATGACGAACAGTTTGGCGTTCGGCTCGCAGCTATGGTTGAGGAACCGATAAGGAGCGTCGGGCTCGAGGGTGTAAGGCGCTCCGAGATCGATGCAATAGTTTGAACCGTAGTCTGGATCTCGATGCAGCGTGCCTTTGATCTCTCCAATGACCTGCCCCATGCGAAATCGCTTGGTGGCGTACAGACCCTTACCGTGTTTCGCGGGACCGACTTTGATTCCCGCATTGCGTTTTAACAATTGCCCTAACACTGCTGGCTCCTCAATGAGCTATTTCTTGGCCTTCTTTTTGGCTTCGAATTTGGCGATCCACCCTTTGGGATCATCTTCGAACGCCGCCTTGCAACCCGAGCAGCAGACCCAATAGGTCTTGCCTTCATACGAAACGGTAGAGGTTCCTAGTCCCTCTGAAATCACGCAGGTCTTCTCGCCATAGTCACTGTCGGCTCGCGCGAAGGACGTGCCTTCTCGCTGTGAGGCAATGACGTCAATGGCCTGGAACATGCCCATGCCGCGAGCTCGTCCAACCTCAACCAAGTAGCGGTTGTTTTCTTGTTGGTTGATCGTGAAACGGAACCGCTCACGCTGGTTGTCGTTCTCGGTTTCGACCAACTCGAGCTTGTACTTGCGGTCGAGAATCTTGGGATCGTCGCTGGGGACGTCGTGAGGTTGCTCAACGAATTGACCTTCGAACTGACGCGACTTCGAGTCTTTGTCGACGACGGTCATCACGTACTTGTCTTTGCGAGGATCGAAGGTCAATCGCATCTCGACGAAGTAGTTGCCTTCTGGAGCTTTTAATACAAGTGCTGGGAACGTCTTGTCGGACTTGAAGTCCCACAGCCAACGGTGTTGCTCTTGAGTGGCCTTCTTTTGCACCAGGCCCATCCAACCACCGACCAACACTTTCTGAATCGGTTGAAGTCCCGCAACGACGTCGTCTCGTTTCGGGGGAGCGTCGTTGGCACCGCCTCCGGTTGAGCCCGAATTGCTGGTGGTGTCGTTGCTGCTGCCAAGTGTCACCGGAGCCAAGTACGGCTCGTCCGACTTGCTCGACGAATCGACGTCGTCTTTGCCTTCGGTCTTTTTGGCAACGGCCTTCGACTTCGCTTTGGACTTCTTCGTCGAGGACTTGGCGGCATCGTCAGAGGCACCGGAGCAACCGGAGAACAAGACGGCAACGCCAAGCAACAAACTCCAGGCGATTGGGCGATTCATCATGAGGTACGCTCAATGAAAGGGCGGGGATGAACGGGTCGGGATTATTTGCAAGTCGCTCGCGATCAACAAGCAGGTGCGAATAGCTGTCTCTTATACACATCTGACGCTGCCGA
>OMIV01000161.1 GCA_900299185.1 Planctomycetaceae bacterium | reverse complement strand
GTCTTCTTCAGCAGCAACCTCGGAAACGCCAGCAGCCACTCCTGCAAGAACTTGCCCGTGCTCTTCGCAGGTGGCGGTTTCGAGCACGGCCAGCATCTAGCCTTCGATCCGAAGACCTCGCCGCCCCTGTGTAATTTGTATGTCACAATGCTGCAGCGATTGGGACTCGAAGTCGACAAGTTCGGATCGAGCACTGGCACGCTGACGGGATTGAGTTAGATGCGCCTCTTGTTGGCCGAGTCCGTCGTTCGCAAGTTGCGCAGAGTGGAGTTCGTCGGACTGCGGTTAATGGGCGCAGGACAGAGTTCGCGATTCTGGTCTTGAGTAGAGAGAGACAGGCGAGCTTAACGAATTGTGGGCAGACACTTTCGACTCTCTTTGACCACAGCTTCGTCGCTCGTCTCGACTGTAGGAGAGGTGATCGGTTCTTTGTTGGCGATGAGGTGCAGCTTCATCCAACACAGAATGATTCCCGATGACCTGATCTCCTTGCAGTTTGTAAGGATCTGTCGGTCGGCTCTCATTGACCAACTCCATATCACGCGGCACGGAAGCGTGCCTGACTTGGTTTAAAGATGAAGGTTGAAAACGATGAAACTTGGCAAGCTGGCAGTGACGTTGGTTTTGAGCCTTCTGTTGATCCCTGTCGCTGATGCGGCTGATTCGTCGGGCAAACCGAATGTGCTCTTCATTGCGATTGATGATCTCAATCATTGGGTCGGGTATCTCGGTCGGAACAAACAGACGAAGACTCCGAATATCGACAAGCTGGCGGCTCGCGGGGTGAGGTTCACTCGAAGCTATTGCGCAGCGCCGGTCTGTAATCCGTCGCGAGCGGCGTTGATGTCTGGCAAGCGGCCGGGCGAGACCGGTGTGTATGACAACAATCAAGATTGGAGAAACGTCATACCGGAAGAGCAGACGTTGACCTCGCAGTTTCGGAAGGCGGGGTATGTCGTGTATGGGGCCGGTAAGATTTATCACAGCAGCGTGCATCGGCCGACTGAATGGGATGACTACCTCGACAAGGAAGGCGGCGAGCCCGGAACGTTTGGCAAGAGAGCAAAGGATGGTGGCGTCGGCGGGATTCGGTTCGCGCCGCTGGACTGCGATGACTCGGCAATGCCGGACTACAACATCGTCAATTACGGCATCAAGCGGCTGAACGAGAAGCACGATCAGCCTTTCTTTCTGGCCGTCGGATTACACAAGCCACACATGCCGTGGAATGTCCCACAGAAGTACTACGACATGCACGCGCTGGAATCGATCGAGCTGCCACCGCATTTGGAGAATGATCTCGACGATGTCCCGAGCGGCGGCATTCGCATGGCCAAGCCAAACGGAGATCACGCCGACATCCTGAAGTCGGGCCGTTGGAAAGAAGCCGTTCAAGGCTATCTGGCGGCGATCACATTTTGCGACACGATGATTGGCCGACTGATCGACGCGCTTGATAAGTCGCCACATCGCGACAACACGATCATCTGCTTTTGGGGAGATCACGGCTGGCATCTCGGTGAGAAGCAGCACTGGCGGAAGTTCGCGTTGTGGGAAGAGTCGACTCGTGCCCCACTGATCTTCGTTGTTCCAGGACTCACTAAGCCGAGCAGTGTTTGTGACCGGACCGTCGACTTCATGAGCATCTATCCGACGCTCTGCGATCTCACTGGTTTGTCGGTGCCAGCTCATGTGCGTGGTCCGAGTCTTCGTCCATTGCTCGCTGATCCGAAGGCGCCGTGGAAGTCGCCGGCGATCACGACCTTCCATCTAAACAATCATGGAGTTCGCACGGACGGCTTCCGCTACATCCGCTATGCCGATGGTGGCGAAGAGTTGTACGACGAAGCTGTTGACCCCTTCGAATGGAAGAATCTCGCCACCGATCCAAAGTTTGCAGCTACGAAGGCCGCGATGACCAAGCTACTTCCGACTGACAACGTAGACGAACTCCCGGCTGGCAAGTCGGACGAAGCGAAGCCGAAGAAGGACAACAAGAAGGCCAATAAGTAATCGCAGCCAGGACGAGGATTCGTGGCATCGGCTCTTTAGATCGAGAATCTTGGTTTGCAATATTTCTGACAGTCAGAAAGCCGATCTCACGACTGACTCGGAAGACCGGCTCAACCTGAAACGACAAACGCAAGCGACTGCCAAGCTACGCCCAACAATTGCGTTCGGGTCGTGATCGCAGCGAGTTCGCTTCAGCGTCGTTGACGAACTCGTGCTTAACCGGGTCGTAGGTCAGCTTGCGACCGAGGATCCACGAGAACGATGCCGCGAAGCTCGTGATGTGCGAGTACAACATCACGTCGGGGTTGGTGATCGTCGGCTTGCGCGAGCGGACGCAGTCGAAGAAGTTGCGAGCATGTAGTTGAGCGTCGATGCCGCGCGTCTTCCTGATCTTCTCGGTTGATGCCGCAACGCCACCGAGCTTCATTTCGATGCCATCGTCGCCGACCTCGACTGAGCCCTCGCTGCCGACGAACTTCACCGGGCACAGGCCAAGCTTCGTGTTCCAGTTCGGGCTGCGATCACCGAACGGCGTCTTCAGGAAGTCGAGGAACAGCTTCACGCCGTTCGCATAGCGGCAAGTGATGCCAATCGGGCTCGGCTCGAATTCGATGGGCGTCGTCCCGTCGGCACTGTTGGCCCACTGGCATTGATCGACCGTGTGAGCACCCCAATCGAGCAAGCGTGCTCCCGATTCAAAGTCGTATTGCCCGCGCCACTTGCCTGCGACATACGCCGAGTTGTAAGGCCGCCACGGACAAGGCCCGAGCCACACATTCCAATCACAAACATCGACGGGCGGCGTCGGCTCGCCGGGCAGCCATGTGTTGCCCAGCTCGGGCATATAGACCGAGGCATGCAGCGTATCGAGCTTGCCAATCTTCCCACTGCGAGCCAACTCGACCGCTGATTGAAACTGCGGCACGCTTCGTCGCTGAGTGCCCGCTTGGAAGATGCGGCCGGTGCGTTTCATCGCCGCCGCCAGATCCTGCACGTTCTTGATCGACAGCCCGCACGGCTTCTCGCAATAGACGTCCTTGCCTGCTTCCGCCGCGAGGATCGAGGCCGGTGTGTGCCAACGATCGCCGGTCGCGACGATCACCGCGTCGATGTCCTTGCGAGCGATCATCTCTCTGAGGTCGCGATAGAGCATGCAATCCGAATTACCTGCGAGCTTATCTACCAGAGTCTTGCCCGCCTCGCGCCGACTCTTCTGCACATCGGCAATCGCCGCGCAGCGCACGTCTTCAAGTGCGAGCATCGACGTCAGCACGTAAGTGCAACGCGGCCCAATGCCAATCACACCTAGGTTGATCTTCTCGCTCGGAGGAACCGCCCCCTCACGTCCCAAAGCTCGCGCCGGCACGATCGTCGGAAACGCCAACGCCGCTCCCGCAGCCATGCCTGCGAGAACTTGTCGCCTCGTGACTTGAGAGCCGCTCGTCGTCGTTTCGACGCTGCGTGAGTCACCGCTGCTGCCAGTCGTCTGAACTTGGTTGTTCGTCATGAAGTTGCTCGCGAGTAGAGATTTGGATCGATTTCTAGTTTGGGCAGAGTTCCCAGCCGCAGCCAGAATGTAAGTGAAATGGGTCAGTGGGAAACTCCATGCGACTTCTAGACTCGAATGCTCAAGACGTCGGACGTCGGGAGGTTCATTCCTCAGCGCGACTGCTAGCCGTAGTGTGATCGTGGAACACCGAGAATTGAGCCAAACCGTTCCGAGCTTCGGCTGTGCGAATTCTCTTCAGCTGTGCGTACTCGAAAAGCCACCAATAAACAGTGCGACGGCCTTCAGTTCTGCAGACTTCAATGCCTTTATCGATGCTTAAAAAACTTCAAGCATCCTGGGACATTGGTTTTACGAACGCGCGGCGAATGCTCTGCATAGGTTTGGATAATGCTCATTACTCGGGAAACGGAGATGGGCTCAGTGGGCGATTTGATCGAGAGTCTTAACCGTCGAAGTGGAAGTACTACGGGCTGTTCGAGGGGGGCGGAACAAAGAGAGTTGTTGCACATCGTGTCGAGAGAGTGACGTTTCGCGATTGACTTCAACCGGGTTGTTTAGAATCGGATCGAATGGCCCCTGTCGCACAAGGTATTAACGCACTTCGACCGGCTCGCTCCAGTGGCTCCAGCGGCCGGATTGATCCTGATAGCGGACGCGGACTCGATAGTTGCCCGGCGAACTGAAAGTCACTGATGGGATCACGGCCTGCCCGGTAGCAAGTGTTACAGCACGCTCGGACGAGGGCGTGCGCCAGACGTCGGTGAGTTCGTAGTGCTCGACGTCTCCCGGCTTCCAACCGCGCGTGCCTTGAGTGTGAATGCGACCGACTCGGTACTCGGCAACGGCAACGGCGGCGGCGCGCTTTGCGAGAGACTCGAACTTCGACGCTTTGAACGCGCGCGTGCCGGGTTGTGGTGACGGGATCTCGGTCAGAATGGGGCGTGACGGGATCTGATCGTCGCGGGCTTCGAAGGCGACGTAGCCCCATCCATAGCCGATGTGATTGCCGTCGTTTGGTGCGTAGTTCTTCGTCGCGCGCGAGTCCGTGCAGAACTTGATGAGATAGTCCTGATAGCCGGCGAAGTCGGGCGTTGAGAGCGTTCGTTTCCACTCGCCGCCAAAGTGACCGGCAGTTGCGGGGTTGCGGTAGTACTCGCCCTTCTGATTCATGCGGGGATGAAAGTTCCAAACGGCCTCATCAAGTCGCGGCCATGTCGGTGCATCGGCTTTGGCGGAAGGTGACGCGAGCACTCGACCGAGATCCGCAACGAGCTGACCAACTTGCCCTCCGGTCGGTGACGCATCGGCGGCGAAGAGATCGAGGATCTCGCGGGCTCGGCCTTGATACTCGAGCTTGATCGCCGGGTGATTGAGGCAACCAATCGCCGCGATGTGACCGGGCTGATGATGGCGCGGCACGAACATCATGTCGTTGTCCCACGGAATCGGAGCCCACTTGCCATCCGGGCGGCGGTAGTAGCCGTGATTGCCGTCGGGGCGAATATCGACGTTGCCCAGCAAGCGATTCAGCGCATGAAAGCTGTAGTACGCCAGCAGATCGAGATTCTCGCGCCACCATTGCTCGCTCGGGTTCGAGTGCATGCCGCTATGGAACTTTTCCCACAACTGCTGCGGGTTCTCAACGCCGCGCGGGCGATGCTTCATCCCCGATTGAATACTGACGAGCACTCCATCTTCGAGAGCTTGATCCTTAAGGAACGCTCCATCGAGATCCTCGATCGCGAGATAGAGTCCCCACAAATCGCCTTCGTACTGATTACTGGGCACGGCTTCGGCGGCGTCGTCAATAACTCGCCACTGCACCCATTGAGTCGCAGGGCTCGGCACGCCCGCGAGGCGATAACTCTTGAAACTCATGGCCTCATCAAGCCCCGCGATGCCGCGTAGCACCGGGATGTAAGGCGTATAAGTGCCGGGGTTGAGATTGAGGCTATCCCACTGGTCGTCGTAAAGGCGGCCGCTGTTGTCGCGGAGTGGGACGTCGTGCGTGCGATTGAACTTGAGCCCCCATTTATTTTTGCCCGAGATGTGAGCACTGCCCTGACCGCGATTGTGAAACGTGATGTGATCGTAGACCGCACCGTCATAAACGAAGGCCGCCGTGAATGGCTGCCGATGAGCCCCGCCGTCCCATTGGCTGCGAGCAACATCTTCGTGCCGCGCGATCAAACGATAGGTCTGCAACGTCTGGAAGAAGTCAGCGGAGAACGTGATCGGCGGCGTCTTGCCGGGCTGACTGGCTCCAGTCCAAGCGGGAGCGCCGTCGTCACAGAACCAGGCAAAATTCGGGCACGGGTCATCGAGGAACGGAGCCCGATTCAATCTTTGTCCTTTGTCGGTCGCAGTGATGCGATAGCGATAAAGCCGCCGATGCTTCTGCAACTCGGGCGGCAACCTGACGCTGAAGACGCCGTCACTCGCTTTCGTATCTCCGTCGCGGCCATCGTCACGCATCGGGAACGACTTCCACTCGGTCTCGTAGTTCGGATCGGTCTTGCGGATGTACTTGCCGGGCTCGACGACTTGCAGCAGTAACGTGACTGACTCGACGCCATCCGAGTCCGCGACCTCTGCCGTGACGATGACTCCCTCATTCGACTTCGGCTGCGACGGCAAATGCGCAACGCCAGCGATCGTCGGGGGTAGGTTTTCTGTCACGCTGTAGTTTTTCCGACCGGGGCTTGGCCGCTTGTCGCCGATGTTGACGGTCGACAGCGCGGGATAGCCGGAGCTGCGCCACGAACCGGGATCATTACTCTTCGCGGTCGGATTGCAGCGTTCGAGCGACGAGCCCGAACCGCTCGCTGCTGCCGGCCACGGAAACCCAGCGGCATAACGCACTTGATCGACGATGTCGCTGTCTGCATTCCGCAGCGTGAGCTTCTCGCCGCCATACTTGAGCTGCCCTGGGAGTTCCCCGACGGGCTTAATTCCAAACTCGGCTTGAAACGCCTTTGGGTTCGCCGCGAGGACCACAAACCCATTCGGCGGCAATGTGACGGCTTCGCGGAACTCGAACTTATCGAGCGACCAGCCGCGCAAATCGACGGCCTGCGTGCCGTAGTTGTGCAGCTCGACAAACTCGACGGCCTTCTTTTGCTCGGGGTGATAGTGAATCTCGTTGATGACGACGGACTCAGCCGCAACCGCCTGCAACGCGCAGTTCGCGAAAGTGATCAGCAACAACGATCGTTGAATGGCATCCGTGCGCATGAGACGACTCGAAAGAGAAACTGTTCGACCAATAAAAGCGATTTGTAAGCCGCGGCAATTGAAGGCTCACCGTACGGCATTTTCGCAGAACGGACTGGGGAGTATTCAACGACTTATAGCAGTGCCGACTGACTCAAAAACGACTCGGTAAATTGTCGCAAGTTGAGCCATGCTACGGGACTCGAATGACCAACCTAATCCCAAATAGTTAGAGTTCCACAAACAAAGGCGAACGGCACCAGTAGTACTCGACGAGCCAGTCGGAAATCTCCGACATAAGACCCGAATTGATGCAAATTAAGACTTCAAAAAAGACAAATCGCCGTATCCATCTTGCGTCAGAAAAGAGGCTTTTTGTGTCCCACGAGCTTTAAGCTTAAATCGGACACCAAAACCACCTAGCTAAACGAAGCATATCTTCGCAGTAGAATTAACTGCATATTGCATAAGTCGCAAGCTCATTCCAAAATATGCTTAAATGGGCTCCAACAACGGCATTAACAATCAACTGCATCACTGCAGCTACGATGTCTACAGCTAGAAAATGAAAGTGGTCGCCAGCAGACTTATTTCACTTTCCATGCTGAGGACAGTTCGTGAAGTTCTAGCGAGTTGATTTTCGCTGTGCCGCCGCGGGATTCTAGGAAGAGTCGCTTATTCTCCAGTTTTGTGTTGTAAGGCATCGGTATATAGCAAAGTCCGTCACTGGCGAAGACTTCGGCTCCAGTGCGGTCGCAGTAGATGGTGATTCGCAGTTTGCCGTCTCGCAGTGAGGCCGGAGCACGATGGCCGGCGACACTGAGTTCCTGCTTTCTTGTGTCATACTCAACCATGATGTCTCGGATGTTGAATACAATTTCGCGAGCATCACCGGGGTCGAATTCGCCGCGTACTTCAACGAGCTCCGTCCGAATACTGTCAAGCGGATTCATATCGCCAGGCTTGAGAGTTAGTGCTCCAAAGTGGTGTGTTTTTGTTCGGAGTGTCTCGAGTTCTTTTACGGGATTGAAGGTCATGCGCGGACCATCGTCAGTCTGCGTGAGCCGAAGTTCCAATGGAATAGTCATACTTTGATTAAACGACATGCCCTTTGTCTCGGTTTGCCACCAACCGATGAGGACTCGACGCCCATCTGGTACGTCACTGAAGGACTGCGCGGCGTAGAAGCCTTTGCCACGATGGCCTGGTAGGCGAGTAACGTCCGGTATGAATTTTTGCCCATCAAAGATGCCCAGGGCATAATTACTATTCGCCGCGAGTAACGCCCACTTTTTGCGAGTCAGATCTCCATCAACAGGCAACTCAAAGAAGTCCGGACACTCAAACAGAAAACCGCCACCAGGTGTGTCGCCGTTGCTAATACTGGCGAGTTTCCAGTCTCGCAAATTCGTCGAAGTAAAGAAGTGAATTGTGTGCCTCTTCTTCCATTCGACATACAGCGTCATGACCCATTGCTGCGTCGGTTCGTGCCAGATGACTTTGGGGTCTCGGTTCCCTCCGCTGATTTCCTTCACAACGGGATTGTTTCCATATTTTGTAAACGTGCGGCCGTCAGTGCTATAAGCGATCGCCTGCACGGTTGGATTTCCGGCTGCAGTATAAAACAGGATTAAGGGCGGGTTGCCGTTCTTGCCGAAGCCGCTGGTATTCTTCCAGTCCACCACAGCGCTGCCGCTGAACATCGGCCCCATTTCATCGGGTAGTAACTTGTCGCCGAGCTCTTCCCAGTGAACGAGATCTTTGCTAACCGCGTGCCCCCAGTGCATATTGCCCCAGCTCCAGCCGTAGGGGTTGTGCTGAAAGAAGAGGTGATATTCGCCGTTGTAAAAGACGCAGCCGTTTGGGTCATTGTTCCAGCCTCGCTTTGGAGAGAAGTGAAACTGTCCGCGTAACGACTCGCGGTAAAGGCTTTCGGCGTCTTTGATCTCGTTGCTTTGCTCGATACTGCGGAGTGCTGCAGAGTCCTCGTGCAACTTGTCCACGCGAAGTGTGAGCTGTTTGTCTCTCCAAAGACTTACGTCCATGAGAGCCCACCAGTCGGGCTCGGCGTCAGCGAGTTCGATATCATTCCGCACCACTCGCTGACCGTCGATGAGCAGCGTGACGACTCGTTTGGGAGCGCCGTTCTTGATGGGAATATGCAGATATTGCGAGGTGACTAGGAACTGTCGCTCGGCGTCCTCCACAAAGCTTTTTGGTTTCACATCGGACTGCTTGATGTGATCGACATTAATGTGTCCCCAACTGCCTTTTGCGTCGTCCACAATCCGAATTTTAGCCGTCCTCCCTGCGAACTCGTTTACGTCCCACGAATCGGGGGCGAGCGCCTCGCTGCCACCGTGGCGCTCATTGGGGCCCGTTGCGCTGCGTACAATCTTTCCATCCACGATCAATTGCAGGGCGAGCTTGTCGCTCTTTCCGCCACCGATGAGAAAGGCGATGTATTTCCGCTCGATGCGAAACTCGGGGGAAGTCAGCGTGCCAGTCGTGTCATCGCCTTTGAAGAAAGAATTGACGAGCCCCTTGCCGTGAAAGCCTTCGACGTGCATTTGCCCTGGGAGAGTCCCGCGTGCAGGACCGGGGCCGAATGCGTCGCCAGTCGATTTCCATGTGCCGTAGTCCGCGCCTTCAAAGTCGGCCACGACGAGATCGTCGGCAGCCCGCGCCGGGGAGGAGAAGGACAGATCGGAAAGCAACAATGCGGTAATGACAGTGAGAATGAGCTTCATTTGACCTTCTCAAGACAGGCGATGTCGAAACAGACCTTGCTTGGCACGAGGAAGCTTGTCCGGCCTTTGGGCGGGTGAGCGAAGGCATCCGAATGATGTTTTACCATGAGCATTCCATCGAGGCGGACGAGCATTTCATCTCCCTCGGTGGCGAGCACATGTTCGCGCCAATCATTGTCTGCTCAACGCCGGATGCTTACGTACTTCAACTTCGACAGTTTATCGGAATCCTCGGTTAGCAGCGCTTTACGATGGAAGAACGGCTCATGACTCCAAGTGGAGTTCGAGATCCATGACACCAGCCTTCTAATCCATCAGCACGATCTTGTTGGCTGACAGCGATGTGTAACAAAGGTGACTGCAGGGATTCGATACACCTAACGATCACACCCGCGTCCGCGACGCCGGTTTCAAGATGAATCTGAGCGAGAAATCCGGCGGCCGACGCGCGAGTTCAAAAGACTCGAGTGCCGCCTTGGGCGTCCGGCAGTGCGCCGGCAATCGATGCACTTTGGCCACTCCAGCCTATGACCTGCGTACCTCTGACGCATACGCGATCAACACCGCGTTCCCCATCAATCGTACGCTCAGCAACTTTAGATCGGCGGCCCATTCGGTTTCCGCCTCGTCTGTGACATCGCAGCAGTTTCATTCGTGCCAACACTCACGCGATCCACGCTGCTCATTGGCACGAGGCTGGGCTACAACGAGACTGCAGAAAGACTGATGAAAAACGAGAGAATGCACTTCACAGTGACGATCAAATGGAACGTGTTTTCGATGAAGGAGAAGGGCATTCTCTCGACGAACTGACGCTGACTCGTGCCCGGGACAACGGACTGAGAGGTCGTCATTTGGGAACATCGGCAAATCCTAATTCTCTTCGTTGTAAGCCTTCTCTCCGTGCTCGCTGAGATCGAGCCCCTCACGTTCGAGTTGATCTGAGACTCGCAGGCCGATCACCGCATCAATGGCTTTGAGCAAGATCACGGACACAACTGCCGACAAGATCGCGGTGTAGATCGCGGCCATCACCTGCGTTTGCAATTGCGGGGCAATCTCGTAGTCGCCGAGTCCTCCAGGGAACTGCTTCGAACCGCAGACCGCTACGAGAATCGTTCCAATGATCCCGCCGACGCCATGTACTCCAAAGACATCAAGCGAGTCGTCGTACTTGAACTTAGGCTTCAGCTTCGCGCATGCCATCCAACAAACCATCGCGGAGATCGAGCCAATGCAGAGCGCCCCAATCGGGCCGACCTTTCCGGACGCGGGAGTGATCGCAGCCAGTCCCGCGATCGAACCGGTTGCGATGCCGAGCACGCTAGGTCGTTTGTTGCGAATCCATTCGATCGACATCCAGACGACCGAAGCCGCGCTCGCGGAGATGTGCGTCACGACGAGGGTCATCGCCGCATTGCCATTCGCCGCAAGCTGACTGCCTCCATTAAATCCGAACCAGCCCACCCACAACATGCCCGCGCCAATGACCGCATAAGGCAAGTTGTGGGGGATCATTGGCGATGTCGGAAAGCCTCGACGCGGGCCGATCATGATGCATGCGACGAGCGCCGCGATGCCCGCCGTGATATGCACGACGATGCCGCCGGCGAGGTCGATGACGTTTGTCAGGCCAAAAAAGTTCAGCCGATGCCAAACTCCGTAGCAGCACGGCACATAAACGATGAGGCTCCACAACACGCTGAAGAGCAGAATTGCCGAGAACTTCATGCGCTCAGCAAAGGCTCCGATGAAGAGTCCCGGTGTGATGAGGAAGAACATCATCTGATAAGCGAAGTGAACGAGTACTGGGATCGTCGGCGCGTCCGTTCGTGGTGCCGCATCAGGGCCGACTCCATTTAGGAACGCCAGATTGAGATTGCCGATGATGCCACTGTCTCCTGAGAACGACAGCGAGTACCCGCATGCGAGCCACACAAGACTCATGACCGCCGTGAGGGCATAGCACTGCATGAAGAGCGAGAGAGTGTTCTTCGCCCGCACGAGCCCCGCGTAAAACAGCGAAAGGCCGGGGATCATCATGAAGAGCACGAGAGCCGTCGAAACGAGCATCCATGCGGTATCGCCGGAGTTGATCGGCGACGCCTCTGCCGCATGTGCCAGAGACGGAGCCAGACATAACAGCCCGAAAAGGGCGCACCTAGAGCGCAGACGGTTTTTCATAGTTGGTTTTCTTCAATGAGAGCGCGGCATCGAGCAAACGGGGCAACAGTTCCTGGCTGTCTCCGACGAGGTTGTGTGGAGCGTAGTGGATGCCTAGCACGAAGTCGTCCAACTCGGAAAACGCGACTCTGTACTTAGCTATTCGGCTTCTAATTGAAGGAGCTTCTCGACATTCACGGCACTTAACTCGCGCCCGGCCGTGATCAATCAAGCCGGCTTCATGAATCGAAAGTCGTCCGTATCGATCTTTAGACGACACCGCAGAATTCGATTCAACAAATAATCAAGCAGCGCTTCCGTCGTCGGAACTCCAAGACGATCGCAACCAATGACGGGCCAGCCAAAGTTCAATCAGCCCTCACCGACAGTTCATCCCGCTGGAGAGTGGTAGCGCTGCTCGCTCAGATCGGAAGGCACGGCCTTGAGCCAACAACCTCGAGCGTGCTGTGTGGTTTGAGAACGCCGCTTCAATGCTGAGGCCGCTGTAACAACGATGTCACACCGACGAGCACGGCATACCCAGCCAGCGCGGCTAACAACGTCCGAGACATCGCACTCAGCGGCTCCGTCGGACTGACGGCAGTAGCGGGAGCAGTTGGCGGAGCCGTGTTCTTCGAGTCCGCAGCCTCTGCCTTCTGAGCCGCCATTGATCCGCTCTCAGCATCAGCCGGTTCCACTGTCACGGCTTGTTGAGCCACTGGCTTCCCCGCTGCCCGATCCCGAGCCGCCTGCTCCAACCTGGCAGCGAGGTCTCGATACTCCGCCGAGTGAATCTTTGCCTGCCACTCGTCGTACTTGAGCACCCGCAGATTCAAGTTCTCATCCAACGTCGTCACACTCCGCACCTCCAACTCCAAGATCCGCTCATCCGGAGTCAGCATCGCTAAGGGACCATCAACGTCCCACAAGGCGGTGTTGTTGCCACTCCATGTGAGCACGCGCGACTCATCACGGCTGAACTGCGCACCGTTGACCGAGCCATCGTGTTTGAAAGTCTGGAGCGGCTCGGGCTTGGTCACGTCCCACAACCGCGCTGTCTTATCGTCGCTCCACGTGAGCACGCGCGACCCGTCAATGTTGGACTGCGCGCCGTAGACTGGGCCATCATGTTTGAAAGTCTGGAACGGCTCGGGCTTGGTCACTTCCCACAACCACGCCGCCCCGGAGCCAGCACGTGGGTCGTAGCTCCACGTGAGCACATGTTACAAATTACGACAGAACTGCGCGCCTCCCACATCACCATTGTGTTTGAAAGTCTGGAGTGGCTCGGGCGCGGTGACGTCCCACAACCGCGCGGTGTTATCGTCGCTCCACGTAAGCACCCGAGACTCGTCACGGCTGAACTGAGCGCCTCTCACGTCGCCATCGTGTTTGAAAGTCTGGACCGGCTCGGGCTTGGTCACGTCCCATAACCGCGCGGTGGTGCCGTAGCTCCACGTGAGCACGCGCGACTGGTCACGGCTGAACTGCGCGTACGAACCAGCACCGTTGTATTTGAAAGCCCGGAGTGGCTCGGGGTTGGTCACATCCCAAAACCGAACGGTGTTGTCGCTGCTCCACGTCAGCACTCGCGACCTATCACGACTGAATTGCGCGACAAAGACTGGACCATTGTGTTTGAAAATCTGGAGTGGCGTTGGTTTGGTGACGTCCCACAACCGCGCTGTCTTGTCGTAGCTCCACGTGAGCACTCGCGACTCGTCAGGACTAAGCTCTGCGCCGCGTACCTGACTATCGTGTTTGAAGGTCTGAAGTGGCTCGGGCTTAGTGACGTCCCACAACCGCGCAGCCCATGCGTTATTATTATCGGAACTCCACGTGAGCACGCGCGACTCGTCACGACTGAATTTAGCGCCCACCACCCAATTATCCTGTTTGAAGGTCAAGAGTGGCGAGGGCTGCATCACATTCCACAACCGCGTAGTGTTGTAGCTCCGAGTGATCAATCGAGTCTCGTCACGGCTGAACTGCGCGTCGAAGACACCACCGTCGTGTTGGAAAACCTGAAGTTGCTTTGGCTTAGTTACGTGCCACAACCGCGCGGTCTTGTCGCTACTCCACGTGAGCACGTGCGACTCATCACGGCTGAATTGCGCGCCGTTCACCCTCAGGTGGTGTTTGAAAGTCCGGGCTGGCTCTGGCTTTGTCACGTCCCACACCTGGGCAGATCCTGATTCATCACGCCGGTCGTCACCCCACGTGAGGACGTGCAACTCATCACGGCTGAACTGCGCGCCCACCACATCACCATAATGATTGAAAGTCCGGAGTGGCTCATGCTCGGTGATGTCCCACAATTGTGCTGTCTTGTCGTCGCTCCAGGTAAGCACGCGCGACTCGTCACGATTGAACTGCGCGCCGTTCACCCTGAGGTGGTGCTTGAAGGTCCGGAGTGGCTCGGGCTCGGTGACGTTCCATAACCTCGCGGTGCTGTCTTCGCTCCATGTGAGTACTCGCGACTCGTCGCGGCTGAACTGCGCTCCTTTAACGAAGCGATCGTGTCTGAAAGTCTGGAGCGGCTGGGGCTTGGTCACGTCCCACAACCGCGCGGTGCTGTCGGAACTCCACGTGAGCACGCGCGACTCGTCACGGCTGAACTGCGCGCCATAGACTGAGCCATCGTGTTTGAAAGTCTGGAACGGCTGGGGCTTGGTCACGTCCCATAACCGCGCGGTGCCGTCGTAGCTCCACGTGAGCACGCGCGACTCGTCACGGCTGAACTGCGCGCCGTAGACCGAGCCAGCGTGTTTGAAAGTCTAGAGCGGCTGGGGCTTGGTCACGTCCCACAACCGCGCGGTGTCGTCGTAGCTCCACGTGAGCACGCGCGACTCGTCATGGTTGAACTGCACGCCAATCACAGCGGCATTGTGTTTGAAAGTCTGGAGTGGCTCAGGCTTGGTCACGTCCCACAACCGCGCCGTGCCGTCACTATTCCAAGTCAGCAGACGCTGTTCGTCTTGGGGAACTTTCATGCCCACCAGCGCGTCTGGATGCAACCAAGTGCGAATAGCGCGTGAATCAATCGCATGGGCGGCGAGACTGAAGTTGCGGCTGTGAGCTTGATCGCTGTCGGTTTTCAGCACGGCTGGAATGTTTTGAAACGAGTGGCTGCCGCGTAAGAACAGATGACTTGCGGTGAGGAGGTTGTTGGTGTCGGGCACATCTTTCTTATCTCCGCCGTTCGCTTTTGGATCTCTTGCGCGGATGGCGAAGCGCCAGTAGTTGTCGGCGTTTTCGCGGGCGACTCGGGCGGCGGTGGCTTCGGCTTCTTTTTGTCGCTTCTCGGCCAGTTCGCGAGCTTCGGTTTCTTTCGCTTGGGCTTGCTTAGCTTCTTTAGCTGACTCCTTCGCAGCGATGGCGGCTTCTTTTTCCAGTTGGGCGCTGCGGTGGGCGTTGATGGCGAAGACGGCGACGATGATCAGAGCCAGCGCGATGAAGTAGCCTCGCAGCTTGCGGCGGCGAAGGACTTCGTGCGTTTGAACGAGGCGGTTGATGACGGCGGGGCTCGGGGACTTGTTGAACTGTGAGGCGGCCTCGGAGATGTAGAGCGTTGCTTGTGAGAGATGACTGAGCGTGGACTCCTTCTCGCGACCTGATGCCTGCAAACGATCCAGCTCGGAGACTTCGTGCTCGAAGACAATCGGGATCACTCGACGACCGCGTTTCGTGAAGATCTCGACTTCACGTGCCACCGGCTTGGATTCGGTGACGGCGCCTTTGGTCGAGATCAGCACCAGTCGCTGCGTGTTGTTCAAGGCGATCGAACCGACGCGCTTCCAATCATCGCTCGCGGCGTAGTCCGATCGGTCCAAGAAGACCT
Organism: Planctomycetaceae bacterium; assembly: GCA_900299185.1. Classification (GTDB taxonomy): domain Bacteria; phylum Planctomycetota; class Planctomycetia; order Planctomycetales; family Planctomycetaceae; genus AM-0621. The sequence goes on along the minus strand of OMIV01000161.1, from coordinate 5,233 downwards.
CGTAGCCTTTCTCTCGCAAACGTAACGCCAGCTCTTGCGCGTATTGCCCGCCGGTGCTCCACTGGTACGAGATGAAGAAGTCGTAACCCCACAGCCAGTCGTAAATCTCTTGAAAGAAGTTGCGATGTACTTCTTCCAACAGCTTGGGCGGCGGCGATGGAACTTGAGAAGTGCCTGCTAAAGATTGATCGTCAGCCATGCGTCACTCGGGAGGTCGGGACTCGGAGGTACGTCAAAATGCGAGCACATGGTCTTAAGTTCCGAGACGAGTGCAAGAGGTTGGCCTCGATGACATTCAACTCTGGCTCATGGCAAGGCACTGCGCGGTGTGAGTGCTTGTTGAAAGCTCGCCTCTGACGCGCTTCGACAATTGCGAGATAGCCAGAAACGACTCGTACCGCTTGTCGTTCGTCGACGGATCGACGCGCTACAAGCGGCACGATGGCGAACTCACTTTGGGCCAGATTCCGTCGTCAGAGCGGATCTCGCTCCACGTTGCTCAAGGTTCAGCCCGATCGCTGAACTCACAACTTGTGACTTCGAAGACATGACTGAGCGTGACACTGCTCAGCATAGTCAGACAATCTGGTCTGATCCTTCAGGTTATCGCCGCCGAAGCAGAGCCACGCGTGGTGGGCTCTGTTCGTTGCAGCTACGAAGTCGTGTCGACATGGGGACTCGTAGGATCGGCGGCGGGCTTTGTTGCCACCGCGCCAACGGTCTCGGCTTTCGGAGCGACGGCTCGTTTTGCGACTCCGATGCGATTCATGACCGGCGGACGAATCGCGGGACCACTGCCTCGATAAGTAGCAGCGTCGACCTGCGCCGGAGCAAACGCTCGTTGGACTCCGAAGAGAGCAGAGCAAAGCGCGCCGCGTTCTGCTCGGATCTCTGACTCAGTTGGCAACGGTCGTTCTGCAACAGCTCTCTCAAGATGGCCAGACATCATGGCGGTGGTACGAGCTTCAGAGCCCTCGACAACCGAGCGCAGAGCCAGAATGCGTTGCTCAATTTGTCGCAACCGCCCGGTGTTGTTGATGATGAGATGCTGCACTTCGAGAGCTTCCGCTTCGAGTCGAGCGATCTCTTCAGAGAACATTTTGAAGTCCGACGATTGCATCCCGTATCCCCATTCGGCCCAAGTCCATGTGATTCGCTGTCAGAATTAAGACAGCGATGGCCCTGAAAGTTTGATCGCAATTTGCTGCGACCGTTGCGAGAACTTCCAAGTCACTCGCAACTGACACGCCAAACCAGATTGCCCGGCGAATAATCCCTGCTGGTACGTCTCAGAGTTGGTCAGCGATGATTCACGCACGAAGTGTTGAGCGAATAAGGCGATGGTTGGAGGGGGATTAACCAACCGGCGCGCTGTCGCCTGTCAAACTCAACGCTCGAAGAAAACCGCTCGATACTGCCCTAATCGAGCGAACGATGCTTGGCCTTCGGTCATTGATAGAGTCGAATCGAAGCCGAACTCGCTGACTTGCATGGTGTGAAGAAGTATTAGATCCGCGCTGTCGACCGACAATGTGCATCAGGCAGATTGCGGCAATTCGCCAGCGTGCCTTGTCGAGCGATCTTGAGACTGACATGAAGTCGTTCGCTCGAACGCTGACTCGGCAATTTGCGATGAAGATGCCGTTTGAAGTTCCAACTCAATATGGATTTGGACTCGCACATGGATCGAAGCAGCGACGAGAAAAGTGGGAATTTCTCGATGAATTACAGTGGTTGGTTGACACTGAACTAGGCTTGCGGCAGGATGGCCTAGCCTCGTTTGTAATCCCATCTATTGAGTCATTGTCGCGCGGATCTGCGACGTTGAGACCTCTTCGCAACGGACTGCATCAGCCTCCGCTCCCATCCTTTTCCAACTCTCCCCATTGTGTCTTCGCGACCAAAACCCCTGGTGATCGGTGTCCTTGGCGGCATTGGATCTGGGAAAAGCGCGGTTGCTTCTGGCCTCTCAAAGTACTTTCAAATCCTCGTTCTCGATGCAGATAAGGTCGGACACGAACTACTGGCTGATGCTGACGTCCAATCGCAGCTCAGAGAGCAGTTTGGAACCGGCATCTTCACCACGAGCGGCTCGGTCGATCGCCGAGTTCTCGCCAGTCACGTTTTTGGAACCGACGAACAACACAACCTAGCTCGAAAGGAACTCAACCGCATTCTTCATCCTCGTATTCGGGCCGCCCTTATCCAGCGGCTGCAATCAGCACCACCTCAAACTGACGTCGTGATGCTTGATGCTGCGGTCATGCTGGAAGCAAGCTGGAACGATCTGTGTCAGGCCATCGTCTTTATCGACGTACCATTCGCAGATCGGCTGGCCCGAGTTCAACAGCAACGAGGCTGGAACGAGGATGAGTTGCGACGTCGAGAAGCCAGTCAGCTAACTTTGGAAGAAAAACGCCACCGGGCCACGGTGGTTATCGATAACTCAAAGACATTAGATGATGCCGTGAATCAGCTTCGCGACTTCATCGAAGGATTCGAAACCTAAGCTCATCCCAGCGATGAGCCCGAACTTACCGCTCGCAATCACGTCACCCGATCTCACCCTCTCTCCTTCTTGAGCATCTTGCCCGTTCTGGGTTCTGCTCACTCTGGATGCCCGTCATGGCTCAACACGATTGGAACTCAAACTCGCCCTCCGGTTCTGGCCCGGGCTCTCGGTTGCATCGCCCGCAACTCAACGAACTCCCGCCATTGGATGAAGATGTCCCGGATGAGGACGTCGTCTTCCCGGCCAACGAGCGGTACGAAGAGATCAAGCAGGGCAAAGAGCTGCATATCGCTCAGCTCCAACGCATGAGCATGAAGGAGCTGATGGAGCTGGCTCGGCAAGAGAACCTCACCGAGTACAGCGGACTGAAGAAGCAAGACCTCATCTTCCGCATCCTCAAAGAGCGAACGAAGCTCAATGGATTGATGTTTGGTGAAGGGACCTTGGAAATCCTGCCGGACGGGTTCGGGTTCTTGCGTAGCCCGGACTACCACTACCTGCCCTGCCCCGACGACATCTATGTCTCGCCCAGTCAGATTCGTCGGTTCGGTCTAAAGACGGGAGCAACGGTTGCAGGCCAGATTCGGCCTCCTAAAGAAAACGAGCGATACTTCGCGTTGCTGCGGGTTGAGGCCATCAATGGGGCTGACCCCAATATGGTATCGACGCGAGTCTCGTTCGATGACCTGACTCCATTGCATCCCGAAAAGCGACTCAAGCTCGCGACGGCGGCTGATGAGTTCAGCACGCGAATCGTCGACTTACTTGCTCCGATCGGTATGGGCCAACGCGGCTTGATCGTCTCGCCACCCAAAGCTGGTAAGACCATTCTGCTGCAGAAGATGGCTCAAGCCGTCTTGATCAATCATCCCGATGCGTATGTCATCGTGCTCCTGATTGACGAACGACCGGAAGAAGTCACGGACATGGAACGGAGCGTCCGTGGTCACAACTGCGAAGTTGTCAGCAGCACCTTTGATGAGCCGCCGAGCCGTCACATTCAAGTTGCAGAGATGGTCATCGAGAAAGCCAAACGCATGGTCGAATGCGGGCACGATGTGGTCATCTTCTTGGACTCGATCACGCGCCTGGCCAGAGCGTGGAACACAGAGACCCCGAACTCGGGCAAGACCTTGACGGGCGGCGTCGATGCCAATGCCTTGCAACATCCCAAGAGGTTTTTCGGAGCAGCTCGAAACGTTGAAGATGGCGGCAGCTTGACCATCATTGCGACAGCCTTGGTCGACACGGGCAGCAAGATGGACGACGTCATCTTCGAAGAGTTCAAAGGGACTGGTAACACCGAACTCGTCTTGGACCGTCGCATGGTCGAAAAACGAATTTGGCCAGCGATCGACGTGAATCGGTCAGGAACTCGTCGCGAAGAGTTGTTGCTCGACCCCGACGAACTCAAACGAGTTTGGATCCTGCGTCGCGTGCTTAACGACATGAACCCCGCAGAAGCGATGGACCTACTCGTGAACCGCATGCGTAAGACGAAGACGAACGCCGAATTCTTAATGACCATGAATCTCAGCTAGCGTCTCTCCACGCGACTCGATGATGGATCTCGTTGAGTCACCGCACGCAGCCTCTGTCCGAACTATTTGCATCAGTGTGTTTCCTACGGAAGTGCCCATGACTCAGCACATCGAAGGTAAGTTGATTCTTAATGACGAGGCGATCGCCATCGTTGTCTCGCGATTCAATGATCTCGTCACCAACCGCTTGCTGGATGGAGCACTCGATACATTGAGACGTCACGGTGCCGACGACAGCAAGATCACCGTCGTCAAAGTTCCCGGTGCCTTCGAGATCCCGCTCGCAGCCGAGCGAATCGCCACGTCTAAGAAGTTTGCAGCCGTGATTTGCCTGGGAGCAGTCATCGCAGGGCAGACGACTCACGATCAATACATCAATCAGCAAGTCGCTGCGGGCATCGCTCGAGCCAGTCAGATTAGCGGAGTGCCCGTTCTGTTCGGAGTACTGACTTGTCAGAACATGGAACAAGCCATTGATCGAGCGGGCGGCAAAGCTGGCAATAAAGGCAACGAAGCGGCGCTTGCGGCCATAGAAATGGTTAATGTGCTGCGGCAAATTTCATGACGGACTTGTCACGTGCGAACCTGAGTTAATCCTTGGTCTGAATCGTTTCTTCTCTCCACCCACTGAAACTTCACGGAACCTATGTCTGGACGTCGAAAAGCCCGTGTTGCGGCGCTGCAACTTCTCTTTCAAAAGGATCTCGTTTCAGACGTTACCACTGAGGTGACTGAGGACTTGTTAGTCGAATTGCTACCGCAATCTGATCAACGCGAGTTCGCCTGGCAGCTTTATGCGGGCACCTTGGACCATCGTTTGAAGATCGATAAAGAGATTCAGCGAGTTGCTCAAAACTGGCGCGTCAACCGGATGTCAGTGACGGATCGCAACGTCATCCGCATGGGTGTTTTCGAGATGGAGATGATGCGGACCGAGCCCGCCGTCGTCATCAACGAGTGCATTGAGATTGCCAAAGAGTTCGGGTTACCTCAGTCGGGGCCATTCGTGAATGGCATCCTCGACAAGTTGAAGCCGCAACCGGAACCCGAAGTTGCACCGGTCATACCTCTTGCGATTCCAGCCGCTCCGATCGAGAAGTTGGATTCGAAGGAAATCGAATCGGAAGTCTCGCAGCTTGGCGTCATCGCTGCCGAAGTCGCCGCAACAGAGCCATCTGAC